>NZ_JBQCTZ010000058.1:0-18806 GCF_051963715.1 Neisseria sp. P0001.S005
CTTGGTTCGACCGGTTTGGGGCAGGGGGTGGCGATTCCTCACGGCCGTCACGCATGCGTGAAAAAAGCCACCGGTGCGTTTATCCGTACCAAAGAGCCGGTCGCCTTTGATGCGCCCGACGGCAAACCCGTTTCCCTGATTTTTATCCTGCTTGTGCCTGAAAACGCTACCGGCGAACATTTGGAAGTCTTGTCCAAACTGGCCGGCAGATTCTCTCAAAAAGCCATCCGTGAAGCATTGATGGCCGCGACTTCTGCCGAAGAAGTACGCACACTCCTGACCGAAGAGTAATTCATGCCCAGCATATCTGTCCGCCGCCTGTTTTCCGACAATCAGCACAAACTCGAACTTGCTTGGGCTGCCGGCAATTCCGGCGCGGACAACCGTATCGGTGTCGAAGCCGATAAACCCGTCTTGGCCTTGGTCGGCCATTTAAACTTTATCCATCCCAACCAAATTCAAGTTGTCGGCGTAGCCGAAGCCGAATATTTACGCCGTCTGGAATCGGGCGAACTCAACTATGATTTCGGCGAGCTTTTCGACATTCCCATGTCTTTGGTCATCGTCGCCAACGGTTTGCCGGTTTCGCCCAAATTACGCGATTATTGCCATACCAACAGTATCCCCTTGCTGACTTCCAAACAGGAAAGCCCGCACCTGATGGACGTTTTGCGGATTTATCTGCAACGGACATTGGCAACTTCCACCATCAAGCATGGCGTATTTTTGGATGTATTTGAAGTGGGCGTACTCATTACTGGACAATCCGGCTTGGGTAAGAGCGAATTGGCATTGGAGCTGATTTCGCGCGGCCACAGCCTGATTGCCGATGATGCAGTCGAACTTTTCCGTACCGGTCCAGAAATGCTGGAAGGCCGTTGCCCGCCTATGCTGCGTGATTTCCTCGAAGTACGCGGCTTGGGCATACTCAATATCCGCCATATTTTTGGCGAAACCTCCATCCGTCCGAAAAAAATCCTCCAGCTGATTATTAATTTGGTTCCGGCCGACGACGGATACATGAAACAACTCGATCGATTGAGCATCCGTACCGAAACAGAGTCTATCCTCAACGTCAGCATCCGTTCCGTTACCCTGCCTGTTGCAATCGGTCGAAACTTAGCAGTATTGGTTGAAGCTGCAGTGCGCAATTACATCCTTCAATTGCGCGGTAAAGACAGCACCAAAGAATTCCTCGAACGCCATCAAACACAACTCAAAGAAAACGAACAAAACCATGAAAATCGTCCTGATTAGCGGCTTATCCGGCTCAGGAAAATCCGTAGCCCTCAAACAACTCGAAGATTCAGGCTTTTATTGCGTTGATAATCTGCCTTTGGAAATGTTGCCTTCGCTGGTGTTGTACCATATTGAACGCGGCGAAGAAACCCAGCTTGGTGTCAGCGTTGATATCCGTTCCGGTATCAATATTCAGGAAGCGCAAGAGCAAATCCAATATTTGCGTCATGAAGGGCATCAAGTCGAAGTCCTCTTTATTGAAGCGGAAGAGGGTGTGTTGGTTCGCCGCTTCTCAGAAACCCGCCGCGGACACCCTTTGTCCGGCCATAATCTGACTTTGTTGGAAAGCCTGCAAAAAGAACGCGAATGGCTCTTCCCGCTTAGAGACATCGCATATTGCATCGATACGTCCAAAATGAACGCACAGCAGCTGCGTTATGCTGTGCAACAATGGCTCAATATTGAACGTGTCGGTTTGCTGGTCATTCTTGAATCCTTTGGTTTCAAATACGGCGTCCCCAACAATGCCGACTTTATGTTTGATATGCGCAGCCTACCCAATCCGTATTACGATCCGGAATTACGCCCCTTTACCGGCATGGATAAGCCTATTCAAGATTATTTGGGTCAGCAGCCGTTGGCTCAAGAAATGGTTGATGACATCGACCATTTTATTAGCCGCTGGCTGCCGCGCCTGCAACAAGAGAGCCGCAGTTATGTAACGATTGCCATTGGTTGTACCGGCGGGCAGCACCGCTCCGTTTATGTTGTGGAAAAACTGGCCGAACGCCTCAAAGGCCGTTACGAACTCCTTGTCCGCCACCGTCAGGCTCAAAGCTTGGCAGGACGCTAACTTGCCGTTTCAGACGGCCTCAAAGGAAGAAACCATGAAAAAAATCAGTCTGACCGCATTATCCCTGCTTATCTTAACCGCCTGTGCAACCGAACCTGTCACTGCTTACCGTTGGCATCGTACCGGCGCGAGCGAAGCTGAAGTTTCTCGCCAAATCAATACCTGCAAATCACAAGTTCAAAATGGAACCAAACGTGGCAATACATCCAAGACGTTTGAGCAATGTATGGATGAGGCAGGTTATTACAGCTACGAACATGGCAACCTCTAAATCCTGATTGACCGATTATCCCAATACCGAGGCCGTCTGAAAAACAATGATTTTTCAGACGGCCTTAGATACGAATAGAAAGAATAAAAAGACATGGCTATCCAATGGTTTCCCGGCCACATGAACAAGGCAAAAAAAGCTATTGCCGAACGCATTAAAAGCGTTGATATGGTGATTGAAATGTTGGACGCGCGTATGCCTGCTTCCAGCGAAAACCCATTGCTTGCCCAGTTGTCCAAAGGCAAGCCTAAACTGAAAATCTTAAATAAGCAAGATCTTGCCGATCCCGAGCGTACCAAAGTTTGGCTTGAGCACTACAACAGCCGCCAAGATACCCGCGCCATTGCGCTTGATTCTTCCGAAACCGGCGCTCATGGCAAAATTACCCAAGCCTGCCGCGCCATGATTCCGCATCGCCAAGGTATCGAGAAGCCGCTACGTGTCCTGATTTGCGGCATTCCCAACGTCGGCAAATCCACCTTGATTAACGGCATGATCGGCAAAAAATCTGCCAAAACCGGTAACGAACCCGGTATTACCAAAGCCGAACAACGCCTTTTCCTTGCCGACGATTTCTGGCTTTACGATACCCCCGGTATGTTGTGGCCAAAAATTATCGTCGAAGAAGGGGGCTACAACCTTGCAGCCGGCGGAGCAGTCGGGCGTAACGCTCTGGACGAAGAAGAAGTGGCGCTTGAGCTTTTGGATTACCTCCGCCGCCATTATCTGGCCCTGTTGCAAGAGCGCTATCAAGCCGACAAAGATCCAAGCAGCCATTGGGACGATACTTCTTGGCTGGAGTGGATTGCCAAGAAACGCGGTGCGGTTTTGAGCGGCGGACGGGTCAACTACCAAAAGGCCGCTGAAAATATCCTGACTGATTTCCGCGAAGGCAAAATCGGTAGAATCACGCTGGAAACGCCAAACCAATGGGAAACTTGGCTGAAAAAAGCCAGACAGAAAGAGGCCGAACTTAAAGCCATTCGTGAAGCCAGAAAGGCGGAAAGAAAAGGGCAGCAGCCTTCAGCCGATTAATATAAAAGGCCGTCTGAAATGTATTTTCAGACGGCCTTTTGTTGGAATAGACAATTTAGAGGGCGGTACGGCTGAAGCTGTCCAGAGCTTTATCGGTTTGGATTTGGTTGAACTGCATGATGGTTTTGTCGCCTTGTTTTTCGTCCAATTCGATTTTTCGTACCAGCGTATCGCCGTTGATTTCGATACGGTTGAAGATTTGGCGGGTAATGGCGGTTTTCGGAGTCAGGGTCAACGTCCATTTTTTCTCGTTGCCGTTTAATTTCAAATCAAATTGTTTTTCCAAACCTTGGGTATTGCCGCCCAAAAGGTCGAGGAAGAGTTTGATTTGGCGGCTTTGGCCGTTGAGCTTGCTGGCGTTTGGGTTGACCCATTGGCTGCCGTTCCATTGCATGATGCCGTCTGAACGAACGCGCAGGGTGGTTTCAAATGGTTTTTGCATTTTCCAGAGCAGGCCTTTTTGTGGGACAAGGGTAAAGCTGCCGCTGGTGGTCATGGGTTTGCTGAGGGATTTGAGCTGGCGTTGTTGGACAAAATTGCCTTGCACGTTTTGCGGTTTTTGCAGGGTTTGTGCCAATTCGGCAGGGGAAAATGCCCACAAAGCCGGAGCGCTGATGAGGAGAGTAAGAGAAAGAATGGTTTTTTTCATTGTGCTTCCATAAGGTTTGAGGCCGTCTGAAAGTTCAGACGGCCTTTTATTGCTTTAATTATAAGGCTGACAAGGCCTGATTAAAGGTTGCGCTTGGACGCATCGCTTGTGCGGCTTTTTCAGGATTGGCTGCGTAGTAGCCGCCGATGTCGACCGCTTTGCCTTGTACGGCAGAGAGTTCTTCAACGATTTTGGCTTCGTCGGCAGTCAAAGCAGCTGCCAATGGAGCAAATGCGGCTTTCAGTTCGGCATCTTTGTCTTGCGCCGCCAATTCTTGCGCCCAGTAGAGGGTGAGGTAGAAATGGCTGCCGCGGTTGTCGAGTTCGCCGGCTTTGCGTTTAGGCGATTTGTCGTTCAACAGCAGTTTTTCGGTGGCTGCATCCAAAGTGTCGGCGAGGACTTGGGCTTTGGTATTGCCGGTTTTTTGCGCCAGATGTTCAAACGATACGGCGAGCGCGAGGAATTCGCCCAAAGAGTCCCAACGCAAGTGGTTTTCTTCGAGGAATTGTTGAACATGTTTCGGTGCAGAACCGCCCGCGCCGGTTTCAAACATACCGCCGCCATTCATCAATGGAACGATAGACAGCATTTTCGCGCTGGTACCCAGTTCCAAAATTGGGAACAAGTCGGTCAGGTAGTCGCGCAGGACGTTACCGGTTACGGAGATGGTGTCTTCGCTGTTTTTCAGACGGCCTAAGCTGAATTTAGCGGCTTCTTCAGGAGCGAGGACGCGGATGTCGAGGCCGTTTGTATCCAGTTCGGCAAGGTAAGCTTTAACCTTAGCGAGCAGGCTCTTGTCGTGCGGACGGTTTTCGTCGAGCCAGAACACGGCTGGTGTATTGCTCAGACGGGCGCGGTTGACGGCGAGTTGTACCCAGTCTTTAACCGGAGCGTCTTTGGTTTGGCACATACGCCAGATGTCGCCTGCCTCAACATCGTGTTGCATCAGGACATTACCTGCTGCATCAATGACTTGAACTTGGCCGTCGGCTTCGATTTCAAAAGTTTTGTTGTGTGAACCGTATTCTTCGGCCGCTTGCGCCATCAGGCCGACGTTAGGAACGGTACCCATGGTTGTCGGGTCAAACGCGCCGTGTTCGCGGCAGAAGTCGATGGTTGCTTGGTAAACGCCGGCATAGCTGCTGTCCGGAATGACGGCTTTGGTGTCTTGCGCTTTGCCGTCTTTATCCCACATACGGCCGGAATTACGAATCATCGCAGGCATAGAAGCATCGACGATGACATCGCTAGGAACGTGCAGGTTGGTGATGCCTTTGTCGGAATCAACCATGGCCAAATCAGGGTTGGCGGCGTAAACGGCAGCGATTTCAGCTTCAACGGCTGCGCGGGTGTCCGCATCCAGTTTGTCCAGATTGGCAAGCAGGTTGCCGAAGCCGTTGTTGACATTGACGCCTGCGGCAGCCAGTTTGTCGCCGAATTTTTCAAATACAGGCGCGAAGAATACTTTGACGGCGTGTCCGAAGATAATCGGGTCGGACACTTTCATCATGGTGGCTTTCATGTGCAGCGAGAACAATACGCCTTTAGCTTTTGCATCTTTCACTTGTTCGGCAAGGAAGGCGAGCAGGGCTTTTTTGCTCATTACGGTCGCGTCGATGATTTCGCCGACTTTCAGGGCAACAGGCTCGCGCAGCTCTTTTTTGTTGCCTTGTTTGTCGGTGAACACGATGGATACGGAAGTCGCTTCAGGTACGGTAACGGATTGTTCGTTATGGAAAAAGTCGCCGCTTTGCATGGTGGCAACGTGGGTTTTGGAGTCTTTGGTCCATGCGCCCATGCTGTGCGGATGTTTTTTCGCAAAGTTTTTCACTGCCTTAGGCGCGCGACGGTCGGAGTTGCCTTCACGCAGGACAGGGTTTACCGCGCTGCCTTTGATGCGGTCGTAGCGTTCGCGTACGGCTTTTTCTTCATCGGTTTGAGGGTCGGCAGGATAGTCGGGAACGGCAAAGCCTTTAGACTGCAATTCTTTAATCGCGGCAGTCAGTTGAGGTACGGATGCGCTGATGTTTGGCAGTTTGATTACGTTTGCATCGGGTTGTTTCACCAGTTCGCCCAATTCGGCAAGCGCATCAGGTACGCGTTGCGCTTCGGTCAGGTATTCGGGAAACGCCGCCAAAATACGGCCGGAGAGAGAGATGTCGCTGGTTTTGACATCAATATCGGCGTGGCGGGTAAACGCCTGCACGATTGGCAACAGGGATTGAGTGGCCAATGCAGGAGCTTCGTCGGTGTAGGTATAGATAATGGTGGATTTAGTCATGGGATTATTCTCTATGTAGGTTAAGTTTTTCTTTTCGGGCACATCGCGAGAAGAAACGTGCTAAGCCTAATTATGGCATATTTCGGCGGATTTGGTTGTTGTTTTGATGTTATTGTTTTTTAAGTTGCGGAAAAGAAAAAGGCCGTCTGAAAAGACAGCCTAAATATAAGGACTTATCCGATAATCAAAACGGCATTGCTGCCGCCGAAGGCAAATGACGAGCTGGCAGCAATGCGTTTTTCAGACGGCCAGCGGCTGTTTTCGTCGGTCAAAGCGATGTTGGGCAGCTCGGAATCGGGTACGTTGTCCCATTGTTGCGGCGGCAGTTTGCCTTCCGGATTGTATTGGCGGTTGGCCATCAACCAAGCAAATGCGGCTTCGATCGCACCGGCTGCGCCTAAGGTATGACCGGTGGACGGCTTGGTGGAGGTGCAAAGGGTATGGCAACCAAACACTTCGGCAACGGCTCGGCTTTCCATGCTGTCGTTGTGTTGCGTGCCGGTGCCGTGCAGATTGATCCAGCCGATGTCTTCTGCTTTCAAACCGGCTTTATCCAAAGCGGCCTGAAAAGATTGGGCTGCACCCAAACCATCAGGGCGGGGCGAAGACATATGGTAGGCATCGCTGCTTGCGCCGTAGCCCAGCAACTGCATTTCGCCGTCAAAATCTGCATCGCGCGTCATTACGAAAAATGCGGCCGCTTCGCCGATATTGATGCCGTTGCGGTTGGCAGAAAAAGGCTTGGCGATGCCGTCTGAAAGCACTTCCAAAGAGGCAAAACCATTAATCGTCAGCGGCGAAAGCGTATCCGCGCCGCCGCAAATCACGGCATCACACAATCCGGCACGAAGCAGCCGGGCTGCGCTGATGAGGGCGCGTGCGCCGGAAGTGCAGGCGGTGGAGACGGTATAGCGCAAGCCGTCCAAGCCGTAAACTTGGGCGATAAATTCGGAGGGAGAAGCCATGGTGTGTTGCAGCTGTTTGAATGGAACATCAGTCCATTCACCGCCTTGGACAACGTGTTGGAACAAGGGGATATTTTCGTCTGCGCCACTGGTGGACGTACCGGTAACGACAGCGACCCTTTCTTTGCCGTAACGGGCAATGGCCGTCTGAATCAGTCCGTCTATTTGCGAAAGCGCGTGCAGGATAAGCTGGTTGTTGCGGCTACGATGCGCTTCGGGGATGTTGTCAGGCAGGGGAATCAGGGTTTCTTTGACTGCACCGAAAGCATGTGTTTTACCTTTTACCCATTGGTCTGAAAAAGTCAGGGGCGTGTTTTCAGACGGCGTGAGTAAGGCATCGGCATGAACTTGCAAGCCGCTGCCCAATGCGCTGGTCAGTGCCGGACGGCTGAGATAAACAGGAGTATTCATGAATTAGTCTTCTGCAATCGGGCTGACCGTCCAGAAAGTTTGGTCGGGGAAGCCGATAAGGAATTGTTCGGAATGGTGGGCGACACACCACAAATCACGCTCGCGGTAGCTGAACACCGCGCCTTTGCCGTCAGGGCAGAAGCCTTGATGGGAGGCATTTTGTTGGCGTGCTTCAGGGTAAAGCGTGGCGGCTTGTTCGGCGGCCAAAAGCGGCAACAAGGCGGCAAACAATCGGCGCGAACTGGCATTGGGCATCACAAAGCCGTCATTTTTCCAGCCTTTGGTGCTGACCGATTGACGCGATACCGGCGCACCCAGTGCATCGGTTTGGACAAAGCGGATGCCGTCTGAATGAGGCTCGACTGCCAAGAGATTGGTTTGAACGGTTTGCCCCGCCGCATTGGTCTGCTCAAGTTTGAACCATTGGCCTTCTTTGGAAAGCGGCGGCAGCGTTTGCGGATGGGGGAGCGAGGTCGCACATGCGGAGAGCAGCAGTGCGGCAAGCAAAGGGATAAATCGCATAAGGTTTTATCTATCGGTCAAAATATTTAATGGTGTGGATGAAGTTTCAGACGGCCTGTTCTGTTTTCAGTCTAGGCCGTCTGAAAGACATTCATCCTTATTCTACCTTCATTCTACCTTCAAATCGCCCACCAATGCGGCAAGTGTGGACAAGCGTTGCTCGGATTTTTCCACGAATGGATTGTTCGTGTCCCAAGCGTAGCCTGCCAGAATAGATGAAATCATACGGCTGATTTCAGGGCTGCGGTTAGGCGCGTAGATGGCATTTTGGAAGCGGAAATCGTACCAACCGTTTACATAAGTGCGGAATGCGTTCACGCCGATCATCAGTTGGTCGGCAAATTCGGTTTGCCAATCGGCAGCTTCGCCTTTGAGCTGTTTGCCCAGTAAATCGGCAGCCAGTTTGGCAGAGTGCAGGGCAATGGTTACTCCGGAGGAGAAGACTGGGTCGAGGAATTCGGCGGCGTTGCCCAAAAGGGCAAAATGTTTGCCGTATAAGGTTTTCACGTTGGCGGAATAGCCTTGGATAGAGCGGAACGGAAAGTCGTTTTCCCAAACGGCTTTATCTAAAATTTCCGCCAGCATCGGGCATTCGTACACAAATTTTTTCAACACGGCTTCTGATTCGCCGGCCAGTTTGTCGGGCGTGCCGACAACACCGATGGAGCAGCGGTTGTCGCCGAAAGGAATCAGCCAAATCCAGACATCGCGATGTTCAGGATGCGTGTTGATCAGGATTTTGTTGCGGTCGAATTTCGGGCTGGTGATGTTGTCGTCGATATGCGTGAAGTGGGCTTGGCGCGGAGGCAGCTCGGACGGGCTTTCCAAGTCCAAAAGGCGGGGCAGGACGCGGCCGTAACCGCTGGCATCCAAAACGAATTTGGCGGTCAGTTCATAGTTTTCGCCTGTATCGGTCTCAACACTCAAACGTGCCACATCGCCGCTGTTGTAAAACGCGGTTACGCCATGTCCGAAGTGGACATCGACGCCTTGTTTTGCCGCTTCATCAATCAGGATTTTGTCGAAGATGCCGCGGCGCACTTGATAAATAGTACCGGGGCCGTCTGAAAATTTTTCAGTAAAGTTGAAATCTGTGTAACGGCTGCCCCATGAAAACGCAGCACCGTCTTTAAATTGAAAGCTGGGTTCGGCATGCACTGCATCGGCAAAACCGGCTTCTTCCAACATTTCCATGCAATGCGGCAACAGGCTTTCGCCGATGACAAAGCGCGGGAAATGTTGTTTTTCCAATACGCAAACTTTAAAGCCTTGTTTGTTCAGCAAAGCAGAAGCAACCGAACCTGAAGGACCTGCGCCGATAACGGCAACGTCAAATTCTACGGACATTTGAAAATACCTTTGATTTTAATGATAAAAAAATGTTTAAACTAGCGTCTGAAGTTTTTCAGACGGCCTCTTACAACGTGACGATAGAAGTCGAAACAAAATATCGCTTCAATTTCAATCGTCTTCATCTTGTGTCTAATTTTTCAACAATGTGCCTGCCAGCCAAATATTGAATGCCACGCCGATGGTAACCGTCATGCCGAACGCGGCAACGGCGGGCGTGCTGCTGATGGCGAGCAGGGCAAAGGAAATGGCAGTCGTCGCGGCGGCAAGCAGCATGCCGCCTAATTTTGCCGGGGCGCTGTGGTGTGCGGTGGCGGCATAGACGGCATAGTCCACGCCGATGGCGGACACTAAAAGCAGGCCGAACATGGCAAACAGGCTGACGGGAATGCCTGCCAAACCGAGTACGGCAACGGTGCAGATGGCGGCGGCCAGCGGCACGGCAAGGATTTTACTGCCGCGTTTGAAGCCAAACATTTTCCACAAGAGCAGCCATGCCAACGCATAGGAAGCCAGTTTCAACCATGCAGCCTGATTGCGCGTGTGGTGGAAAAGCTCGTTTAAGTGGGCGCGTTTGTCTGCCCAATGTACGCCGGAGACGTGTTGCGCCACGGCGCGTACGGCGGCTTCATCGGTCATGCCGTTCAAACGCACGACGGCAGCAAAACGGCCTGGTTCCACTTCGCCCAAATACAAGGAACGCCAAGCCTCTGCCAAATCGGTATTCAGGCCGTCTGAAAGCGACAATGGTTGCGTATCGGCAGCTTGCAGCAGGGCATCGCGCACGGTTTTGCGCGGAATACCGATTTCGGTAAGCGGTTTCCAGCTATCAGGCAATTTGGTCAATTCGCGTAGGCGGTTTTGCAGTTTTTGCTGCTCCGTTGTCGGCAGGATGAATTGGTCGGGCGATTGGATGCCGGACAGTTTGCCTTGCGCGATTAAGGGCTGCAGGGCGCGGCCGAGTTCGGCGGTTTTTTTCAACAAGGCATCTTCGCTTTGTGCTTCAGCCACCAAATATTTGCCGCCAAAATCCGTGCCGCTCAACTGGCCGATTTGTTGTACTTCGGTCAACATCGCGGTCGGCATATTGACCCATTGACGGATGTCGTCACGCCAGTCGCTGCGCCACAGTCCGACTGCCAGCAAAATTCCGCCCACGATTAACCAGCCGCGTTTGTGCAGGCGGTTTTTCAGACGGCCTGACAAGGAATAGAGCTTTTCAGTTAATGCGGCAAAAGGCACGGTTTTGGCTCGATAGCGGCGAAACAGCGGTGGCAGCCATAAAACGGTGGCACCAAACGCACCAAATAAAGCGAATCCTGAAAATACCGCGGTTTGGCGCAATACAGGCAAAGGGGTGAACCACAGCAGCGCGTAGCCCAAGACGGTAATCGTCAGGCTGACGGCAAAGCTCGGTAAGACATGTTTCATTGCCGATTCAGCCTGCCAAACGGTCTTTTCAGACGGCCCGAATACCGACGGAGCAAGCCAGTGCAACGGGAAATCCACCAACATACCCACCAAGCTGGTGCCGATGACGATGGTCAGGATATGCACTTCGTTGAATACCAATAAAGCGACCGCCAATCCGGTCAACATACCGGCTGCCAGCGGCAAGGACAGCAAAAATACCCGGCCGCTGCGGAAGACCCACAATAGCAGCGCAAAGGTCAGCCCAAGTCCGACCATGCTCATCAGCCGACTTTCTTTTTCTGCAGCTGCTTTGGATACGGCGGCAAACAATGCGCCACCTGCGCTTAAGGTTTCCGCGCCGTTTTCCGAAGCGATTTGACGGCTTTGCGCCATCAGCGGTAAGAGGGCATCGTTGCCGGAAAATTGATCGCCGCCGGCGAGCCGTCCGCGTAAAAATACCCAAGTTTTGCCTTTGTCTTCGGCAAACAGCATGCCGTTGTCCATGTCCCACTGTAAACGGCTTTGCGGATTGGCTTTGTCGGCAACAAAGCGTCCGAAGCCCAGCCAGTCTTGTTCTAAAGACAAAGGGGAGGGGGCTGCAAACGGATTGGCCGCAGCTTCTGCACGCGCTTGAAAATAGGCTTGCGGCTGCTCAAACAGCAGGCGTA
Source organism: Neisseria sp. P0001.S005 (assembly GCF_051963715.1). NCBI lineage: Bacteria > Pseudomonadati > Pseudomonadota > Betaproteobacteria > Neisseriales > Neisseriaceae > Neisseria > Neisseria sp. P0001.S005. The sequence goes on from NZ_JBQCTZ010000058.1 coordinate 11,658, forward strand.
TTTCGTCTTGCGGCAAAACTGCCAAGCTCAGCTTTTGCATATCCGCCCGCACTTTGTCCAAATTCGGCGTCATGCTGCTGTCGACTTGTTCAAATACGCCGCTTTTGCGCCATGCGTCGGCAATTTGTGAGGCCGTCTGAAAAGCGGTTTCGGCATCGGTACTGCCTGCAAGCAAAATAACTTGCGAATTGAGTTGCGCTTCTGCGGCTTTATCCGCGGCTGTCAGTAAGGCATCGGGTTGCTGCTCGCTTGGCAACAACGCGGTCAAATCGGTTTGGATGCGCGCTTGTGAAGCAAAGGCATAAACCAAAAACAGGGTAAGAAACAGGATAAGGGCAGTATAGAGGCGGTTTAGGAGGCGAAGATTCATCGTTTAGACGGCCTTTTGCAAATGCTGCTGTTGGTGTGTGGAATCAGTAAAAGTGCAGTAAATTAAATCAGATTATTATTAGTTTGTCAGTTGTTAGATGGTTTGCCGGTCGGTTAAATCATTGGATTTGAGCGAACCGAAAAACCTCCATTGCAGGGCGACGGCTTTTCCCTGCCAAACGCAGGCAAGTGCCATCGTATCCGCCAAAATCGCGCTTGTACCGCGCCAATCGGTTTGCTTTCCAGCGCGTAAACCAACGGGTTGTCCTGAATCGAAAACATAGCCGACCGATTTCATATCCGATGGAAAATCCAAATTCGCCGCTTTAATCAATGCTTCCTTGAAACACCACAATCGGTAAAACGTTTCAGACGGCCAGTTTGTTGTTTCCAAAAAGTCTTGTTCTTCCTGTGTGCAGACCAAAGCCGACAGCGCTTTGAAATCACGAGGGCGGATAAATTCGATATCGACTCCGGCTGTTAAGGGCTGAGGCGTACACAATAAAGCGGCAAAGCCTTGACTGTGGCTCAGCGATACAGCCGGTAAATCGGTTTGCTGTTTTAATGCGCGGCTGACTTGCCAGTCTTGACGCTGCGCCAGTTGCGGCGTGGCAGCCAAACGTTGTGAATCAGCTGCGTTTAGAGAGGCATGGTCGTAGCAGGCGGCAAAAGACGGATCGGCCAGCAGGCAGTGAAGGGTTGTCGTATCCATAAAATAGAAAAATGCCAAACTTCATGTTGAAGTCCGGCATTTTTGACATTGCTTAGTGGAAGCTGCCTTTCAAAACCACACGGCTGTTGAATGTAGCGATGTGGCATTCGTACTCGTTACCGCCTTTGGTTACTTTGTCAAAGTAGCTAACCAGGTGAACGGATTTGGCTTTTTTGCGATGTGCAGTGCTTTGGAAGCGTTTAACCGCGCTCAGGAATGCGCGTTGGCAGGTTTCATCAGGGGTTTTGCCGACTGAGTTGGAGATTTGACGGGAAGTCAAAGTTGCGCCGGATGTGCTGCCGTAGTGAACGCGGATGCTAGGATCCAAAGCGGATTTGGCTTCGGCAGAGTTCAAAGCTACATCGACTTTACACATATAAATGTCGTTTTGACCTTTGCCATTGACTTTATGGCCTTCACCCATGCTGTGGCAGGCAGAACCGGAGGCAGTTGTTTTTGGAGTAGAAGTTTGAGAGGAGGAAGTGGATGGTTGGGAATTGCCGGATTGTGAGCAAGCGGCAAGCATCAGGGCGGATACGGCAACCAAAGCAGAAAAACGTAACATACGAACTCCTTTGTAATAATGGGCGTAGAAAAAGTTTACAGAAAGCAGAATCATTTTAACATATATGAAAGAAGTATAAAAACAGAATGGTGCAAAAAATATTATATTTTTATTTAAATGATTTCATGGCGTTAAGAAAGTTTGAGGCGGTAATGCTTGACGAAGGAGGGCAGAAAGCGTATATTGCGGTCTTCCTTAGGAGTAATGGCTGAGAGGCTGAAGGCACTTCCCTGCTAAGGAAGCATGTGGGGTCAACCTGCATCGAGGGTTCGAATCCCTCTTACTCCGCCAAATATGAAAGACACCGTTTATACGGTGTCTTTTTTATTATCCGAGATTGCTTGGAATCTAAGGCCGTCTGAAAGTGTGAAATGAACGATTTGATTATCCTAAACAAGCCTTATGGCGTGATTTGCCAGTTTTCTGCACATGAAAAACATCAGTGCCTTAAGGATTTTGTCGAAAAACCGGGATTTTATCCGGCCGGACGTTTGGATACGGACAGCGAGGGTTTGCTGTTGCTGACCAATAATGGCCGTTTGCAGGCGCAGATTGCCGACCCGAAATTCAAGCAGGTCAAAACTTATTGGGCGCAGGTGGAGGGTTCTCCTGATGAAGCCAAATTGGATTTGTTGCGCCGTGGCGTAGATTTGGGCGATTTTGTCACCCGTCCGGCCGAGGTCAGGGTATTGGAAGAAGGCGAAGCGGATGTTTTATGGCAGCGCGTGCCGCCGATTCGTGTGCGTAAGTCTGTACCTGATTTTTGGGTGGAGATCAAAATTTCGGAAGGGAAAAACCGCCAAGTGCGAAGGATGACGGCGAAAGCAGGTTTTCCGTGTTTACGCTTGGTTCGCGTGGCAATAGGCCGTCTGAATCTGTTTGATTTGAATTTGGAATTGGGACAATGGCAGTTTGCGCCGCATCGTCCTTAAATAGGATGAATAAAGGCCGTCTGAAATATTCAGACGGCCTTTCGTTATGGAAAAATCAATGATGTGAATGACCGATTTGGAAAGTCAAAGTAGTGTAGTTCGCCTGTTTTTGGCACACGCTTTGATCGGGGAAATCGGATTTGTGTTCTACGCTGGCTTTCCAGAAACCTTGGCGCAATGGAATGATGCTGACTTCGCCTTTGTCATCGGTGGTATCGGAGAAGGCTTGGGCTTCGGTTTTATGGGTTTTGCTGCGGTCGCTGGTGTCGAAGCCGTCAAATGTGGCGGTAACGGTGGCGTTAGGCAGCGGCTCGCCATTAAAGAGGACACGGACTTTGAAGCGTTCGCCGACGTGGACGTTGGCAGGGTTGTCCAAAGGTACGATTTCCAGATGTTGGCCGACTTGTTTGGTAATGATGGCGGTATCTGCGCTTTCATGGCCGACATTGACGATGTTTTTACCGAACATACGGGTTTGTTCGCAATAGCTTGCATCAGGCATTTCTTTGATGCTTGCCTGCTTCCAGCCCGCGCTGTTTTTTGACCAGAAAGTCGGTTGGTATTCGGCGGTTACCAAGTAGCTGCCGTCTTTGACCGGCAGTTTGCTGCGGTATTGGTAATTGTATGTGCCTTTTTGAATCATGTTTTCTTTGCCTTTTTCTGTCACCAGTTGCATGGGTTTGCTGAAAATGTGCAGGCGGTCTTTGGCGATGGGCTCAAGCTCCGGGAATTCGCCATAGCCCAATTCGGCTTCAAGGTATTCGCCGCCATGTGTGTGGGCGGTTTCAACCCAAACGCGGTGGGCGTGTGCGGCAGTGCTGAACAGGAAGGCAGATGCGATAAGCAAAGCGGTTTTTTTCATGATTCCTCTCCGATTTTCGATGTGTAGAAAAGATAGAATAAAGTCGTTCGTTATAATATAACAAAATTATTTAAATTTAAAGAGAGGCCGTCTGAAAACTTTCAGACGGCCTTTTAGCTGATTGTTTTTTGAATCGGATTATCGAAACGGTTTAGTCCCCGTCACGACAAACATCAATCGCTTCCTGCAAACTGCTGACGCCGTAGATTTTCAGGTTCGGAAACTCTTTGGCATTGCGCGGCATATTGGCTTTGGGGACGATGGCGCGTTTGAAGCCGAGTTTTTCCGCTTCTTTGAGCCGCTCTTGTCCGCGTGCGACGGGGCGGACTTCGCCGCTTAAGCCGATTTCGCCGAAAACCACGGTTTTTTCAGGCATGGGTCGGTTGCGGAAGCTGGAGAGCATGGCGAGGATGACGGCAAGGTCGGCGGCGGGTTCGCCGATTTTGACACCGCCGACGGCGTTGAGGAACACATCTTGGTCGAAGCAGGCGATGCCGCCGTGACGGTTGAGGACGGCGAGCAGCATGGCGAGGCGGTTTTGTTCGAGGCCGACGGTGAGGCGTTTGGGGGTAAAGCCGTGCGCGTCATCGACCAATGCCTGAATTTCGACCAGAAGCGGGCGGCTGCCTTCCTGCGTGACCAAAACGCACGAGCCGGGTGTGTCGTCGCGGTAGCTGGCAAGGAAGATGGCGGACGGGTTGGACACGCCTTTCAAACCGTTTTCGGTCATGGCGAATACGCCCAATTCGTTTGCCGCGCCGAAGCGGTTTTTGATGGCGCGTATCATGCGGTAGTTGGAATGCTGGTCGCCCTCGAAATACAGCACGGTATCGACCATGTGTTCCAGCACGCGCGGGCCGGCAATCGCGCCGTCTTTGGTAACGTGTCCGACCAGTATCATGGCGATGCCCATCTGTTTCGCCATGCGCGTCAGCTGGGCGGCACATTCGCGCACCTGCGACACGGAGCCGGGGGCGGACGTGATTTGGTCGGAATACATGGTTTGGATGGAGTCGATGACAACGACTTCGGGCTGATGCTGTTTTAAGGCCGTCTGAATCGCTTCCATGCGGATTTCGGCAAGCAGGTTTACGCCTTCGGTGGGCAGTTCCAAACGTTGTGCGCGCAGGGCGACCTGTTGGGCAGATTCCTCGCCGGAAACGTACAACACTTTACGGCTTTGCGCCATTTTGGCGATGGTTTGCAACAGTAATGTGGATTTACCAATGCCGGGGTCACCGCCGAGCAGGATAACCGCGCCATCGACCAAACCGCCGCCCAATACGCGGTCAAGCTCGCCCATGCCGGTCGGATTACGCGGCACTTCGGTCGCGGTAACGGCAGAGAGGGATTGGACGGTCGAGGTGTCTGCCGCCCAAGATTGGAAGCGGGCGTTTTTCGGCTCGGGCGCGGCAAGGCTTTCCTGAAGTGTGTTCCACTCGCCGCAATGCGGGCATTTACCCTGCCATTTCGGGGAAGTACCACCGCATTCGGAACATTGGTAGATGGTTTTGGGGGCTTTTGCCATGGTGTTTTGTTTCCGCAGTATTTAGTGGGAAGGCCGTCTGAAAAGTGAGGGAGGTTTTCAGACGGCCTTGAGATTATGGGTGTGTTTTTTTGCTGTTTTCAAGATGGTTGAGTATTTTATCCGGATCTTGTTTAAAGTAGCTGGTTTGGTTGCCACTGGCTTTGTCAGTCAATTCCAACATACCGGGCAGGCCTTTGATGATGAGGATTCTGGCTTTTATGGTACTTTTTTCACCTATTTTTTGTTGGTTTTGTTCTTCTTTGCCGTTGATGGAGGTTTTATAGTCAGTTACGGTTTGGTGGATTTCTTGTTTTTTCTCGTCAAATGTCCAATTAAAGTCCTGTCTGATGGTGAAGATTTTGTTGGTGGCTTTGAAACTCATTATGGCGATGTCTGTGCCAGTGTTGTCGGGGTTAAAGATGGTTGTGTTGATAAGAGCGCCTTCTTCGTTTTCGACTGCATTTCCCCAGAAGCCGTGTAGGTTTTCACTGGTGATTTTGTTGGCAATGTACATCTCAGAGGCTTGTTTGGGTTTGGCTGCCGATGATACTGGGGAGTTTAGGAGGAATAGGCTGGTCAGGGCGGGGAGGATGAGTCTGGAAATGTTCATGTTTGTTCTTACCTTGGAGTAGGGAGGTGTTTATAGGCCGTCTGAAAATGGAAAGTTTTCAGACGGCCTTTTATCGGATAAAGATGGGTTTATTTTTTGCTGTCTTTATCCGCATCTTTTTTCGGAGCAGGTTTTTTCGCTGCCAAACCCAAAGATTTTTGCCATTCGGCTGGATTTTTCACCAAGTCCAAGGCTTTGCGGAGCTGATCGTCTTTGGCCGGATTTGGAATGCGGCGGCTGGAGATGTCTTCGTCTTTGTCTTTTTTGGACTTGTCTTTATCGGCTTTGGTTTCTGAGTTGGCAGGTGTTTCAGTGCTACTGTTGACGTCTTGGCCGCCCAATGGATTGCCGATATGGCCGACCAAATCGGCTTCGCGGCTTTCAAAGGCGCGGTCTTTATCTTTGACTTCAACGTCAGGAACAATGCCTTGTGCTTGAATCGAGCGGTCGTTTGGCGTGTAGTAAAGGGCAGTGGTCAGTTTGACTGCGCTGCCGCCGGAAAGCGGAATCAGGGTCTGTACTGAGCCTTTGCCGAAACTTTGTGTGCCGACGACGACGGCGCGTTTGTGGTCTTGCAATGCACCGGCAACGATTTCGGAAGCGGAGGCTGAGCCTGCGTTAATCAGGACGGTCATAGGAATGGTTTTCAGCTCGGCAGGCAATCCGGCCAACGGGTCTTTGCCGCTAGTGGTGATGTAGTCTTCGGCAGTTGCTTTGAGTACCATGCCTTCTTTTTTGTTGCGGCCTTTGGTGCTGACAATGGTTACGTCAGGTTGCAGGAAGGCTGCGGATACGCCGACTGCACCGTTGAGCAGGCCGCCCGGGTCGTCGCGCAAGTCGAGGATGATGCCTTTGAGCGGGCCTTTGTTTTCTTTGACCAGGGCTTGTGCGGCTTCGTTGAGCGCGGCAACGGTGCGCTCTTGGAATTGGGAAACGCGGATGTAGCCGTAGTCTTTTTCAAGCAGGTGATGGCGCACGCTTTTGACTTTGATGATGGCGCGGGTCAGGTTGACGACGATGGGTTTGTCGGCATTTTTGCGTGAAAGGGTCAGGGTGATTTTGGTACCCGGTTTGCCGCGCATTTTTTTGACGGCTTCGCTGACGGTCAGGCCGCGCGTAGAGGTATTGTCGATTTTGACGATGAAGTCGCCGCTTTTCACGCCGGCGCGTTCTGCCGGAGTGTCTTCAATCGGGGCAACGACTTTGACGAAGCCGTCTTCTTGTCCGATTTCCATGCCCAGGCCGCCAAATTCGCCGCTGGTAGATTCTTTCATTTCGGCATAGCCTTTTTTGTCCATATACTCGGAATGCGGATCGAGATCGGACACCATGCCTTTCATTGCGCCTTCAAAGAGCTCGGCATCGGGTTTGTCTTGGTAATAGTTGGCTTTGATTTGACCGTACACTTCTGCCATGGTGCGGATGGTTTGCACGGGCAGGGCTTCGTTGTCTTTTTTGTCTTTTTCGGCGGCAAAACTTTGTACACTCAGACTAAGGGCGATGCCGCTAAACGCGCCGAGAGTGTAGATTGCAACTTTTTTCAAAGTGGATTTTGTTGACATTCGTTTGAC
>NZ_JBQCTZ010000059.1:0-18639 GCF_051963715.1 Neisseria sp. P0001.S005
GAAAACAGCAAAAAACCGTTCACCCTGTTTGAATCCGACCCTCAAGGCAACGGCCGCGCCCTGCCTGCCATCTGGACGGACACGGCAACCTTCAAAGCCGAAGAAGAAAAATTCGTCGCTGCTGTTGAGAAACTTAACGCCGCTGCCCAAACCGGCAAACTGGAAGAAATCAAAGCCGCTTACGGCGAAACCGGTGCAACCTGTAAATCCTGCCACGACACATTCCGCGGTCCGGAATAAGGCTTAAAACAATAAAGGCCGTCTGAAATATCATTTTCAGACGGCCTTTTCTTCAACTGACTTCAAACCTTTCTATATCGACTTTATATTTTGCATTTCATGTTTTTTGGACTTCATTTGAAACCGACGGCTCAATTCACATATCGCAATCAAATTTTCTTCTTCCGGCTGTTTAAATTCAATTAAATCTCCCTTCTTCTCGATCAACCAAATTCAAATTCAGACCTGCTTTATCTTTTCAGCCTGATTAATCATATGCAGGTGGGTTATCTTCTGAAACAAGAATCTGCTTTATTTTTTAACAAATAAAAACCATTATTAAAATATTTGTAAAGTTTAATAATATGTTATAAAGTAGCGACTTCGTTTCTGAGGTAACTATCATGAATCCGAATTTCAAATTAAATCTACTAACATTATCTTTACTGGCTATAACAAGTATCGCACACGCAGAAGACGAGGTTTCAACTCAAGAGCTTGATGAAATTCAAGTCAAAGGCAGACACATTGCCAAAGAGAAAAAAGTTTTTACCGAAGGCCAAGCCAAAAGTTCGCGTGAACGCGTTTATCAATCCAGCGAAAACATTGATACCATCGTTCGGAGCATGCCCGGCGTTTTTACCCAACAAGACAAGGGATCGGGGGTATTGGCGGTCAATATTCGTGGCGATAGCGGTTTGGGACGCGTCAATACGATGGTTGACGGCGTCACCCAAACCTTCTATTCCACTTCTGCCGATGCCGGACGCAGCGGCAGCTCTTCGCAATTCGGTACGGCACTAGATCCCAATTTTATTGCCGGTGTGGATGTAACCAAAGGCAGTTTCACAGGTGCCAACGGCATCAATGCCTTATCCGGTACAGCCAATTTCCGTACTTTACGGGTAGACGATGTGGTACACGGAAACAATACCTTCGGCCTCTTGACCAAAGGATTGACCGGCACAAACAGCACCAAAAGCAACTTTATGGCAACCGGAGCAGTACAAAAATGGTTTGACAGCGGTGCGCGCCTTGGTGCCTTATATGGTTACAGCCACCGTAATGTTGAGCAAAACTATAAAGTAGGCGGCGGCGGTCAGCGTATCGGTAATTTTGGCGAAGAATATTTGGACCGTAAAAAACAAGAATATTTTGAAAGCAACTTATTGAAATTCGACCAAGGGCAAAATCGTTGGGTTCGCGACTTTTCCAAGCGCAACGCAGTCGGTAAAAGCTATTGGGACTACCCTTTCTCCAAAAAATATAACGATCCTGAAGTTTTGCAAAGAGATTATGTCGATGATTTGGAAAGAAGCTGGAAAGAAAATTTGGCACCGCAATGGGACCTAACTCCAATCGACCCGACCAGCCTGCAACAACGCTCAAACAGCCATTTGGTCAAAGTGGAATACGAAAACGACAACAACAAGTTGGATCTTCAGCTTCGTACCATGAACAACCGTATCGGCAGCCGCAAAGTAGAAAACCGCAACTATCAAGCCAATTACAACTTAAACATTGGCGATTATGTCGATTTAAACGTATTGGCTGCCCATAATTTGGGAAAACAAAAATATCCGAAAAACTCACGTTTTTCAGGATGGGGACTGCTTGATTATTTGGAAACCAAAAATACAGCCAATCTTTTGGATATCAACAACGGCTTTTCTTTCAAACTTCCTCAAAAAACAGATTTAAAAGCCACTGTGGGTTTCAATTTCTTTAAAAACCAATACAGTAAAAACCGCTTTCCGGAAGAGCTGAGCCTGTTTTACGACGGCCCGGATCAAGATGCCGGCCTGTACAGCTTTTTAGGCCGCTTTAAAGGCGACAAAGGAATATTTCCTCAGAAATCAACCATATTGCAACCTTCAGGCCAGCAAAAATTCAATACGTTCTATTTTGATACTTCCTTGAAAAAAGGCATTTATCAATTGAATTACAGTGCCAATATGGTCAACTACCGCTACAAAGGCGAATATACCGACTACTTCAATACCCAAGAAGACTTTAAAAAAGCATTTGGAGAAGATTCTGAAATTTATAAACAGCATTGCACGCCAAGCTGCGACCTTTACGAACCGGTTTATACCAAATCTGGTAAAAAGCATGCGGTAAACCATTCGGTGGCATTAAACATCAATGTCAATGACTACTTTATGCCGTTTATCAGCTATTCTCGTACGCATAGAATGCCGAATATTCAAGAAATGTATTTTTCACAAATCGGCGACTCAGGCGTCAATACAGCCCTCAAGCCGGAACAGGCCAATACTTACCAAATAGGCTTCAATACCTTCAAAAAAGGGATTTTCAAGCCGGACGATGTATTGGGTTTCAAACTGGTCGCCTATCGCAGCAGGATAAACAACTATATTCACAATGTTTATGGCAAATGGTGGGATTTGGATCAAGCACCCAGCTGGGTAACCAGTACCGGCCTGCAATACTCTATCCAGCATCGAAACTACGCCAAACCTGTTCATAAAAACGGTTTGGAAGTGGAAATGAACTATGATTTCGGCCGCTTTTTTACAACCCTGTCTTACGCATATCAAAAAACCAACCAGCCGACCAATTATAGCGATGCCAGCGAATCGCCCCGCAACTCTTCTAAAGAAGACCAAATTAAACAGGGCTACGGCTTAAGCAAAATTTCCCGCCTGCCCCGAGATTACGGTCGGTTTGAATTAGGATCCCGATGGTTGGGCAACAAATTGACCGTCGGCGGCATTATGCGCTATTACGGCAAAAGTACACGGGCGACGACTGAGGAAGAATTTGTTGACGGTACAACCGGTGCCAATACCTACTCTTCACATCAAATGGGCAGAAGGGTGATCAAAAAAACAGAAAGCATCAACAGACAGCCGATGATTTTTGATTTCTATGCCAATTATGAACCGAAGAAAAACCTTATCCTTCGTTTCGACATTCAAAATGCGTTCAATAAACGCTATGTCGATCCTTTGGATGCCGCAAACGATGCCGCAACTCAACGCTATTTCAGCGTATTTGAAAGAAAAGGCGGTTTAGATGACGAAGAAGTCGAATGCGATGCCAACGGTTTATGCAATGGCAAATATGGCGGTACGACACGCTCCGTCTTGAACAACTACGCACGAGGCAGGACTTTACTGTTTACCATCAGTTATAAGTTCTAAACCTATCTATCTGCATTCTTAATATTGCACTGATTAAAAAGCCGGTAAACACAATGTTTGCCGGCTTTTTTCAATATATTCTCAAAATTTTCTTCATCTATACACAACAAAAAACCTGCCCTTTCGGGCAGGTTTTAATAATGACGGATTACAGGCCGCTCAGACGGGCTGTATCGTGTGCAATCATCAATTCTTCGTTGGTAGGAATCACAACGGCAACAGCTTTGCTGTCGGCAGTAGTAATTACACCGGCGTTACCGAAGCGGGCTTTCAGGTTGGCTTCTTGGTCGATGTGCAGACCGAGGAAGCCCAAGTAGCCCAATACGCGTTCGCGGATGATGTCGGAGTTTTCGCCGATGCCGCCGGTAAATACCAAGGCGTCCAAACCGCCGGCTGCTACTGCCATGCTGCCAATGTATTTAGCCAAGCGGTAGATGAACATTTCCAGAGCCAGTTTGGCACCCGGATGACCTTTGGCAGCTTCTTCTTCGATGGTACGGCAGTCGTTGGACAAACCGGAGATACCGAGCAGGCCGGATTTTTTGTTCAGCATGTCGGTGATTTGGGAAATGGTCATGTTGGCATTTTCAGCCAAGAAGCTGAACACTGCAGGATCGATGTCGCCGCTGCGGGTACCCATTACCAAACCTTCCAGCGGGGTTAGGCCCATGCTGGTATCGCGTGATTCGCCATTGGCGACGGCGGTAATAGATGCGCCGTTACCCAAGTGGGCAATCACCATGCGCAGGTCTTTTTTGTCTTTGCCGAGGAAGCGTGCAGTTTCGTCAGAAACGAAGCGGTAGCTGGTACCGTGCGCACCGTAGCGGCGCAAGCCGTATTTTTCATACAATTCATGTGGAACAGCATATTTGTAAGCGTGTTCAGGCATGGTTTGATGGAATGCGGTGTCGAATACGACAACGTTCGGTAGGCCTTTGAAGATGCTTTGTGCAGCGCGCAGGCCCAAAAGGTGAGCCGGGTTGTGTAAAGGAGCAAGTGGAATACATTTTTCGATACCAGCGATAACATCGTCGGTAACCAAAATGGATTCGCTGTACAATTCGCCGCCGCTTACCACACGGTGGCCGATCGCACCGATGCGGCTGTCGAGGCCGTGGGCTTTGAGTTCTTCCATCAGGGCTTCAACTGCGCCGGTGTGGTCGGGCTTGGCAGACAGGTCGACTTTGTGTTTTTCGCCGTTGAATTTGAAGGTGATGTAGGCATCGGGCAGATTGAGTTTTTCGGCAAGGCAGCTCAGCAATACTTCGCCGCTGTCGTTATCCAATACGGCACCTTTGAGGGAAGAGCTGCCGCAGTTCAAAACCAAGATTAATTTTTGTGTCATTTTATGCTCCTTGAGGTTTCAGACGGCATTTTTGTCGGGACCTTACTGCTGCTCCGGCTATGTTGCACCCCTTGTGGGACGTAGTGGGTAGCGGTCTGAACAGATTAACAAAGTAAACGCCGTATTGTAACAAAAAATGTAATCGGCTGCTTGACTTAATATTTGATGTAAAATGGACGGAATTTTATTTTAGGCCGTCTGAAAAAAATGACGGCGGTTTTGAAGATTTCCCGATATGCATTATTTCAGTATCCACACTCAAGACGGCGAACACGCCGGATTTTTTATTATGTTGGCAGACGATGAATCACAAAATCCGCCGCAAAGCGGACGCTTCGCAATCAAGTTGCAAAGCGAAGATGCAGCCGAAGCGGCAGTATTGTCTCCTTTTGAGCAAACCGATATCCCGCAATACTGGCGCGTGGTTAAAGACCGTATCGAATTGTTTTTTGACGATAAAAATATCGGTGCGTTGCGCAACGAATACCTGACCATCAGCGGCAAAACCTTTATCCTGACCGATTTGACCGGAGCGATGTAATGGAAAGTATGTTTATCCTTGTCCCCATCAGCATTATTTTGGCCTTTATCATCGGCTGGTTTTTCTGGTGGTCGGGTAAAAACGGACAGTTTGACGACCTTGAAGGCCCTGCGCACCGCATTTTGATGGACGACGACTCCACTGAAAAACTGATCGAAAAAGATGAAGATAAAGAATCCAAACAATGAGCCTTAAAAAAGATAATCTGAATTTCCACACGACCCGCCGTTTTGCGCCGCTCTTTGGGACGCAGTTTTTGGGCGCGTTTAACGATAATATGTTCAAAACCGCATTATTCGTGATGATCAGTTTTTACGGTTTGGGCAAAAACGACTTGCTGCCGCCCAGCCAAATGCTGAACTTGGGCGCAATGCTGTTTATCCTGCCCTACTTCCTGTTTTCCGCGCTCTCTGGGCAGCTGAGCAACAAATTCGATAAAGCAGTTTTAGCACGTTGGATCAAGCTGTTGGAAATCATCATCATGGCAGTGGCGGCGTATGGCTTCTACATCCAATCCGCGCCTTTGCTTTTAATCTGCCTGTTTTGCATGGGCACACAATCGACCTTGTTCGGCCCGCTGAAATACGCGATTTTGCCCGATTACCTCAACGACAAAGAGCTGATTATGGGCAACAGCCTGATTGAATCGGGTACGTTTATCGCCATTTTGCTTGGCCAACTTTTGGGCACGGCAGTCGCAGGCGTTCCACCGTATATTGTTGGCGGTTTGGTGTTATTGGTCGCCGTCGGCGGCACGATGACCAGCCTGTTTATGCCGTCTGTCCCCGCTAAAATGCCGGATACAAAAATCGAATGGAATATCATCAAAGGCACGAATTCACTGATTCGTGAAGCGGCGGCCGACCGTCCCGTATTTACTTCCATTATCGGTATTTCATGGTTTTGGTTTATCGGCTCGGTTTATACCACCCAACTGCCGACGTTCACGCAAATCCATTTGGGCGGCAACGATAATGTGTTCAACCTGATGTTGGCGCTGTTCTCCATCGGCATTGCCATCGGCTCGGTGTTATGCGCCAAACTCAGCCATGAGCGCCTGATTTTGGGCTTGGTTACCATCGGCACTCTGGGTCTGACCGTCTGTGGATTATTGCTGGTGTGGCTGACCCATGGCCAACGCTTTACCGAATTAAACGGCATCATCTGGTTTTTATCGCAAGCCCAAGCGTATCCGATTATGCTCGTGATGTCTGCCATCGGCTTTTTCGGCGGTTTCTTCTCCGTACCGCTTTACACTTGGCTCCAAACCGCCAGCAGCGAAACCTTCCGCGCCCACGCCGTCGCTGCCAACAACATTATCAACGGCGTGTTTATGGTGTCAGCCGCCATTTTGAGCGCGGTTTTGCTGATGTTGTTCGACAGTATTACGTTGCTGTATTTAATTGTTGCCGTGGGTAATCTTCCGTTGATTATTTACCTCATCAAACGGGAACCAAAATTTATCGGAGATTTGACCGCTTCGTTGAAAATCAACAAATAAGGCCGTCTGAAAAGTATCCCCACCATGCACATTTTCACTATTCAATCGCGTGGACAGCTTGTGCATAAATCAGATTACTGTCTGATTTAAAATTAAAAAACGGGACTGCCTAAATTTTAAGCACTACTTTGCCGCCAAACAAAATGCACATTTTCCCCAAACAAGCGTGTGCAAAGGCTGTGAATAAGTAAGCTTAATGATTGATATTTCAAATTAAAAAGATATTTGATTAGTTTTTAGGCAGTTTATTAAAGGCCGTCTGAAACCTTTTTCAGACGGCCTGAGAGTATAATAACCACCTACCTTATAGTTCCCAAACGATATGATTTATCCATGGCATGAAACCCAATGGCAACAGCTCGCCGCCCATTGGCAAAACCGTCCTAACGCCTGGCTGTTTACCGGCAAAGAAAATACCGGTAAAACCGAGTTTGCCCGCTTTGTCGCGCAGGCATTGCTGTGCGAATCGCCCAAGTCCGGTCATGAACCCTGCGGCGAGTGTGCTTCGTGCCATTTGTTCAGCCAAAACACCCATCCCGACTTTTACGAACTCACGCCGGAAATTCCCGAAGGCGAGGCAACGGGACGCAAACTCCTACAAATCAAAATTGATGCCGTGCGCGATATTGTGGAAAACATTTACCTGACCGCTGTCCGCGGCGGCCTGCGCGTAGTATTGGTGCATCCGGCTGAAAGCATGAATACACAGGCGGCAAACGGTTTGTTGAAAGCTCTGGAAGAGCCGCCGCAACACGTCGTTTTCCTGCTCGTTACCCATGCGCGCGACAAACTCCTGCCCACCATCAAAAGCCGTTGCCGCCAGATGGTGCTGCCCTCGCCTACCCATGAGCAGGCTGCGACATACTTGCGCCAACAGGGTGTGGAAAATGCCGAAGCCTTGTTGGCATTCCACAGCGGCGCGCCTTTATTCACGCCGACTCCCGAATTGGACGCATTACGCGAAGAGTTGCTAACGCTGCTGGCTGCCCCGCGCCTGTTGGCCATACTCGACTACGCCGCCGCGTTCGACAAACAAAAGCAACCACTGGCCGTTTTCATCGACTGGCTGCAAAAGTGGCTGATGGATGTCGGCTTGGCACAACAAAGCATGGCACCGCTTTATTATCCGCACCATGCCCAAGCCCTGCTTCAGACGGCCTCTAAAACCGATTCACGCAAGCTGTTTGCCCTATTGGGCCGTCTGAACGCGCTCAACCCTTACGGATACCATACCTTGAGTGTTAAAATGCAGCTTGAGTATCTGCTTATCGAATATTTAGATTTTTGGCAAAACAAACCCTAACAGGTAATAAATGATGAATAAAAAAGACATTCCGGCGAAGATGTTGGTCTTGCAACTCAAAGACCCAAATCTGCTGTACAACTGCTATATGCCGTTTTTAGAACACGGCGGTCTGTTCGTACCGACCGATGACGTACTCTCCCTAGGTGAAGACATCCTCTTGGCCGTAGAAATCGCCGACTACCCCAAACGCTTCCTGCCCACCAAAGT
Source organism: Neisseria sp. P0001.S005 (assembly GCF_051963715.1). NCBI lineage: Bacteria > Pseudomonadati > Pseudomonadota > Betaproteobacteria > Neisseriales > Neisseriaceae > Neisseria > Neisseria sp. P0001.S005. The sequence goes on from NZ_JBQCTZ010000059.1 coordinate 8,287, forward strand.
CGTTTGGATCAATCCGGCTCGCACTTCAGCCCACCGCCCCAAAGGCGTAGGCCTTGCATTCTCCGAACACGAAAGCTGCCTGCAGGCCAAAAACCTGATCGAAGCCGAGCTTGGCCCGCGCCTGCGCAGCGACCGCACTACTTTTACCCTGTAATACCATGTATTTAATCGATTCACATTGCCATCTCAACTTTGACGGCTTAAAAGACCGCTTGCCCGAAGTCTTTGCCAATATGGAAGCGCAAAGCGTCAAGCAAGCGCTTGCCATCAGCGTCAGTAAACAAAGTTTTGCCGAAGTATTCGACATTGCTCAAGCAAACGACCACATCTACTGCACCATCGGCATACATCCCGACAGCCAAGAAGCGGAAGAATTTACCATTGCCGAAATGGTAGAAGCGGCCAAGCATCCGAAAATCGTCGGTATCGGCGAAACAGGTTTGGACTATTACTGGTGCAAAGGCGATTTGTCATGGCAACATCAACGCTTTGCCGACCATATCCAAGCTGCCAACGAAAGCGGCCTGCCCGTTATCGTTCACACGCGCGATGCTGCCGAAGACACGTTGCGGATTTTAAAAGAATGCCACACCAACTCCGGCGTGATTCACTGCTTCTCTGAAGACGTCGCCTTTGCCAAAGCCGCTTTGGATTTAGGCATGTACATCTCCTTCTCCGGCATTGTGACGTTTAAAAACGCGCCGCTGATACAAGAAGCCGCCAAATACGTCCCTGCCGATAGAATCTTGGTAGAAACCGATGCACCTTTCCTCGCGCCGGTTCCCAAACGCGGCAAACAAAACGAGCCTTCCTACGTCCGCTATACGGCCGAGTTCTTAGCTAATCTGCGCGGCGAGAGCTTGGAAACATTGGCACAAAACACCAGCGACAATTTCTATCGCCTGTTTAACAAAGTACCTGATGGCCGTCTGAACAACGGTTAAGCCTAAAGCTTCTATCATCGGCTCTGCCAATCCGTCATCCGGATTCTGCCTCAAATACAGCAGTAAACTCGAAATGGCTTGAGACAGAAACGCAATCGGCTTGCGCTATCTTCCGAACGGCAGACTTTTAAAGAATGGGAATTTTCCCATCAACACAATAAGTAAGTTTAAATTCAAAATATTGCTTTCCTAAGCCCAGTAAAGCGCAAGGCCGTCTGAAAGTATTTTCAGACGGCCTCTTGCTTATTTTACCGATAGGATGTAAAACCTACCCTTCGAAATAAACGGTTCATCGAAACCGTACATCAATCGACACAATATGGACACAAACTCCGAAATGCACACCCACCCTAATTTTTACGCTATGCTGACTGCAGCCTGCCAAAAAAACGGTAAAGGCACGGTCATTTTCAACGACAAAGAAAAAATCAGCTATTCCTCCCTCAAACGCGAAGTAGAAACCGTCGCCGCCTATTTGCAACACCAAGGCGTACAATATGGCGACAGGGTCGCCCTTGTCGTTTCCAACTCCCCCGAATTTATTGCCGCCTATTTCGCCATTACTTCCATCGGTGCGGTAGCCGTCCCACTCAATGTCTTTTTGAAAAGCGAAGAATTTTCCTACATCCTTAATGACTGCGGCGCACGCTTTATGTTCGCCTCTGCGCCGTTGGCCAAAGAACTCAAAAACATCAAAGCCAAAACCAAAGTCAATAAAATCATCTGGATTGGCGAAACCAAAGCCGACAGTGGTGATGACAGCTATTTCGATGCCGCGCGTACATTCCCCGGCAAGCCGAATCTGAGCCGTCAGCCGTCAGCCGACGATTTGGCGCACATTATCTACACCTCCGGCACAACCGGCCACCCCAAAGGCGCATTAATCAGTTATAGCAACCTGTTTTCCAACCTTTCGGGCATCGAACAAATTTTCCAAATTTCGCAAAAAGACCGCTTCGTCGTCTTCTTGCCCATGTTCCACAGCTTTACGCTGACTGCCATGGTTTTGCTGCCGATATATCAAGCCTGCTCGATTATTTTGGTCAAATCCGTCTTCCCGTTCTCCAACGTGTTGAAACAGGTTTTGCTCAAACGCGCTACCATTTTCCTCGGCGTACCGGCTATTTACACTGCCATGAGCAAAGCCAAAATCCCTTGGTATTTCAGATGGTTCAACCGCGTCCGCCTGTTTATCAGCGGCGGCGCGCCTCTGGCCGAACAAACCATTGACGACTTCAAAGCCAAATTCCCGCGTGCCAAATTGTTGGAAGGCTACGGCTTGAGCGAATGCTCGCCCGTTGTTGCCGTCAATACGCCCGAACGCCAAAAAACCGCCAGCGTCGGTGTTGCCCTGCCCGGCTTGACCGTGAAAGCCGTCGATGACGAATTAATCGAAGTGCCGCGCGGCGAAGTGGGCGAACTCATCATCAAAGGCGGCTCAGTGATGCAAGGCTACCTCAACATGCCTGACGCCACAGATGAAACCATTGTCAACGGTTGGCTAAAAACCGGCGACTTCGTCACCATAGACGAAGACGGCTTTATCTTCATCGTCGACCGCAAAAAAGACCTGATTATCTCCAAAGGCCAAAACGTCTATCCGCGCGAAATCGAAGAAGCCATTTACAAACTCGAAGCTGTGGAAGCCGCCGCCGTAATCGGCGTGAAGGACCAATACGCCGATGAAGAAATCATTGCCTTTATCCAACTCAAAGAAGGCATGAAACTGGAAGAAGCCGAAGTCCGCAACCACCTGCGCGGCCTGTTGGCAAACTTTAAAATCCCCAAACAAGTCATCTTCCAAGACGAGCTGCCGCGCAATGCCACCGGCAAAGTGTTAAAACGCAAACTCAAAGAACAGTTTCAAGACTAAACCGCTGTTTCAGACGGCCCCTTGATTCATGCAGGCCGTCTGAAAACCTGTCATCAACAAACTTTTCAGACGGCCACGACCATGACGACACCTATACTCGAAATCGAAAACCTAAACGGCTCCTTTCCGAGCAAGCAAGTCCTGCACGATATCAACCTGACCTTGCAACCCGGCCGCAAACTGGCATTGGTCGGCGAGAGCGGCAGCGGCAAAACCGTATTGTCGCAAGGCATTATGCGCCTGAATCCGATGGTTACCTTTGAAGGCAGTCTGAAATATTGCGGAACCAATCTGCTGACCCAGCCCGAACGCGCCCTGCAAAAACTACGCGGCCGCGAAATCGGCATGGTGTTTCAAGAACCCATGACCGCCCTCAACCCCGTCATGCGCGTCGGCGAACAAATCGCCGAAGTCCTGTCCCTGCATTTGGGTTTGGATAAAAAACAGGCATGGGCGCGCGCTATCGAACTCCTGGACGAAACCGGCATCCACCAGCCCGAGCAAAAAGCCCAGGCCTACCCTTTCCAACTTTCCGGTGGCCAACGCCAACGCGCCATGATTGCCATGGCTGTATCAGCCCAGCCCAAGCTCCTGATTGCCGATGAACCGACCACCGCTTTGGACGTTGCCGTCCAAGCCCAAATCCTCGACCTGCTCTCACGCCTGCAGGAAGAACACGGCATGACCATGCTCTACATTACGCACGACTTGAACCTTGTACGCCGTTTTGCCGATGATGTCGCCGTTATGCGCAACGGCCGTATCCTCGAAACCGGCAAAGCAGCCGAAGTCTTTGCCAATCCGCAGCACGAATACACCAAAATGTTGCTCAACGCCGGCACAACGCGACGCGTGGCTCCTTTGCCTGAAAACCCTGCCACCGTCCTTAAGGCCGAACAAATCGCCTTCTCCATCAAAGAATCAGACGGCTGGTTTAAGAAACGCGACAAAACCATTCTCAACCCCGTTTCTTTCGATCTCAAATCGGGGGAAACATTGGGCATCATCGGCGAAAGTGGCTGCGGCAAAACCACGCTGGCAAAAGCCGTTATGCACCTTATCAACTCCGAAGGCAGCCTGCACATCAACGGCGAGCCATGGCGACACGAATTGCGCCGAGAAATCCAAATGGTGTTCCAAGACCCGTTCGGCGCATTCAATCCGCGCATGAACGTCTTCGATACCGTTTCCGAAGCCTTACGCGTACACGAACCTGAAATGCCGCGCGAAGAAATGCGCCGCCGCGTCGAAGAAGTCCTCAAACAAGTCGGCCTGCCCGAAGATGCACTCGAACGCTATCCGCACGCCTTCTCCGGCGGTCAACGCCAACGCCTCGCCATCGCCCGCGCCATCATTGTCCGCCCGAAAATCCTCGTATTGGACGAACCAACCAGCGCGCTTGATGTCCAATGGCAACAACAAATCCTTGAATTGCTCAGCGGCCTGCAAAAAGAATACGGCCTCGCCTTCATCATCATCAGCCACGACCTCGCCGTCATCCGCGCCATTTCCCACCGCGTGATGGTGTTGAAAGACGGCAAAATCGTTGAAGAAGGCGAATGCGAAAATGTGTTTGCCAATCCAAGCAGCGACTATACGTGCCATTTGATTGCCCACTCCGGCCACATGGTTCAAGAGGCCGTCTGAATCTTTAAGGATTACGATAGACGCATTTCAAAAAAACTATTGCCAGGTGGCGGCACTTGAAATTTTCCCTGTCTGCCACTATTCTGAACAACATCTTTATTAATCCCGATTTGAAAGGAAATAACATGAGCAGCGAATTGATTATCCATACCAGCGATGCCAGCTTCGAACAAGACGTTTTGAAATCCGACGTACCTGTATTGCTGGACTTCTGGGCACCATGGTGCGGCCCTTGCAAAATGATTGCCCCAATCTTGGACGACATCGCCTCCGAATTCCAAGGCCGTCTGAAAGTCGTTAAAATCAACATCGACGACAATGAAGCCACTCCTGCCAAATTCGGCGTTCGCGGCATCCCTACCCTGATGGTGTTCAAAAACGGCGAAAACATTGCAACTAAAGTCGGCGCATTGGCTAAAGGTCAACTGACTGCATTCGTTGAAGCTTCTATCGCTTAAAGCTTTAAGTATATAAAAAGGCCGTCTGAAAATTGTTTTCAGACGGCCTTTTTTGTATTCATTAAGCAGCCAATGGTTTCAAAGTCAGGCTGATATTGTCAGCTTTCACTTTAAACAGCAAATCAATATTCGGATGCTTACCCGGATTGGCTTCGGCATCAGCAACATGTTCGGCAAACCATGCCAAGCCGCGTTCTGCCGCCGCTGCGTCCAGCTTGCCGTCAAACTCTTGCGCCAAAGCATGGTAAAGCTTGAGCGAGCCTTGTTTGCCGGGCGCATTGGGAATGTGATGAACCACATTGCCCTCTTTATCGAGAATATTCAAGCCGCTCAAATGGTCGATGGCAGGCATGGTGGCCAGATTATCTTGGAAGCTCATGATTGTCCTTTCTGATGTGGGTTTTAAAGCAAACCATATAACAAGGCCGTCTGAAAGTTGATGTTTGACACTTTTCAGACGGCCTTAAACATTTCAATTAACGTGTACCGAAAATCTTATCGCCGGCATCACCCAAGCCTGGGATGATGTAGCCGTGTTCGTTCAAGTGGCTGTCGAGCGCGGCAGTGTAGATGGTTACATCAGGATGCGCGTCATTGACGGCTTTCACGCCTTCCGGAGCGGCAACCAATACCAATGCTTTGATATTGCTGCAACCTTTGGCTTTCAGCAAGTTGATGGTCGCAACCATAGAGCCGCCGGTCGCCAGCATCGGGTCGATAATCAGGGCAGGACGCTCGGCCATGCTGTCAACGAATTTCTCAAAGTAAGAAACCGGTTTCAGCGTTTCTTCATCGCGCTGCAAGCCGACAACGCTGATTTTAGCGGTAGGAATCAGGTCGAGTACGCCGTCGAGCATACCCAAGCCTGCACGCAAAATAGGGACAACGGTCAAGGTTTTGCCTTTGATACGGTCGCCTTCGATGGAGCCACACCAACCGTCGATGATGTATTTTTCGGTTTCAAAGTCGCGGCTGGCTTCATATGCCATCAGGCGTGCCAGCTCGGTAGTGAGCGTGCGGAATTTGTAGGTGCTGCATTCTGCCTCGCGCATCAAAGTCAGTTTGTGGCGGACGAGGGGGTGATTGATGACGGTAACGTTCATTTTCTGTATTTCCGAGTTTCGTTGACGGACTGAATTATACTTTTTTTCACGAAGGGCGGAAAGGGTATGTTTTGTGCGAAAGGCCGTCTGAATCAGGGTTTCAGACGGCCTTTGTCAACAATTTTACATTACGGAATATTGTGGATAATTAAGCTTTCAGCAATTCTTGCAGTTCGCCGGCTTCGTACATTTCCATCAAAATGTCGGAGCCGCCGACAAATTCGCCGTTAACGTACAGTTGAGGAATGGTCGGCCAATCGCTGTATTCTTTAATGCCTTGGCGTACGGCATCGTTTTCCAATACGTTGACGGTTACATAGTCGGTGCAACCTGCCGCATTCAGGATTTGTACGGCACGGGAAGAGAAGCCGCATTGCGGGAATTGCTTCGTGCCTTTCATGAACAATACGACGCGGTGGGTGGTAACGACTTCTTTGATTTGATCGTGGATAGAGGACATGGTGTGTTCCTTTTTACTAAATCGGTTGTTCGGGGAAAATCAAATTTCCCGCCATTATACGCAAATTGATGAAGTTGAGGGGCGTTTATCAACGTCGGATCTGACCGTTGCCGTTGATGTAGAACTTGGTCGAAGTCAGCGCTTCCAAACCCATCGGGCCGCGGGCGTGCATTTTTTGGGTGGAAATACCGATTTCCGCGCCCAATCCGAAAACAAAGCCGTCGGTAAACCGAGTGGACGCATTGACATAAACCGCCGCCGCATCAATGCTTTCTTGGAAAAACTCGGCATGGGCAATGCTTTGGGTCACAATCGCTTCCGAGTGATGCGTCGTGTGGCCGTTAATCCAATCGACGGCTTCTTCCACCGATTTCACTGTCTTGACCGACATAATATAGTCAAGAAACTCGATACTGTAATCTTCCTCGGTTGCCAAAACAGCATTTTTAAACATACGCAATGCTTCCTGATCGGCTCTAAATTCTACCGGATGTACTTTGGCAACGGCTTCTTCCAGTTTGGGCAAAAACGCTTCCGCTATCTTTTCGTGGACAACCAAAGACTCCGCGGCATTGCACACGCTCGGACGTTGCGTTTTGGCATTCACGACGATATCGACCGCCATCTCCAAATCGGCACTGTCATCCACATAAATATGGCAATTACCGACTCCTGTTTCAATGACGGGAACTTTCGATTTCTCTTTTACCGTATGAATCAAGCGCGCGCCGCCGCGCGGAATCAGTACATCAATATAATCGACTTCCTGCATCAATTCCTCGGCAGCGGCATGGCTGGTATCTTCGACCAGCTGCACCACATCGGCATCCATTCCCGCTTGTACCAAAGTCTGCCTGATGACGGCAATCAATGCGGTATTGGAATGGATAGCATCGCGACCGCCGCGCAAAATAATGGCATTGCCGGTTTTAAAGGCCAGAGAAAACGCATCGACCGAAACATTGGGGCGGCTCTCAAAAATCATGGCAACCACGCCCAAAGGCACGCGTTTTTGAACAATCTTCAAACCGTCCAAATTGGTATAGCCGCGGACAACCTGCCCAATCGGGTCCTGTAAATCGGCAACCTGCCCAACGCCTTCTGCAATGCCTTTGATGCGTTCATGATTCAAGCGCAGCCTGTCGAGCATAATGTCCGAAATGCCGTTTTCTTTTGCAGCGGCCAAATCGCGGGCATTTTCTGCCAAAATCACCTCAGCCTGTTCAACCAAATCCTTTGCAACCTGACGCAGTAGATTGTTTTTTTCTACGCTTCCCAAGCTGATTAACGTTTTACTGGCTTTTTGGGCACTCTTGCCCAACTGTTCGATATAGCTCATCAAACCTCCCTATTTCTCTTGTGCAAACCACGTTCCGATAGGCGCGCCATCTAAAACCTGAAGGATATCGCGCGGATTGGCGCTGTTCATCAACACCATCTGGCCATGATGTTCAAACATCATCTGCGCGCTCTTAATCTTACTGAGCATGCCGCCCGTACCAAACTTACTGCCCGATCCGCCGGCAGAAGCAATAATTTCTTCGGTAATATCGGCAACATGGTTGCGTAGCTTGGCATCGGCGTGAACAGCCGGATTTTTATCAAACAAACCGTCAATATCGGACAACATAATCAGCAAATCGGCTTTAACGATTTTCGCCACAACTGCCGACAAACGGTCGTTATCGCCAAATTTGGTGGTATGGTCCATCTCGTCCACGCTGACCGCATCGTTCTCATTGACAATGGGGATAACGCCGATGGAAAGCAGGGATTCAAAAGCATTGGTAACGTTTGCCAAACTTTCCGGATATTCGACCACATCGCGCGTCAGCAGGATTTGCGATACCGTCATTCGATAATGGGAAAAAATCTGCGAATAAAGACTCATCATGGCCACTTGGCCGACGCTTGAAACAGCCTGCTGCTGCGCCATTTCCACCGGACGTTTTTCCATGTTGAGGACATTCAGCCCAAAACCCATCGCGCCGGAAGACACCAGCACAATTTCTTTGCCCTTACTGACCAAGCTGGAAATGACAAAGGCCAGTTGGTCGATTTTTGCCAAATTGATTTTGCCGTTTGGCAACACCAAAGAACTGGTTCCAATCTTAATGACAATGCGTTTTACTGCTTCAAAATCTCGTTTCATTATTCTCCTCTGCTTTCTATTTTTATGATTGCATGCGGCATTATTTTAGCCAAACGTATCTACATCATAACTGCGAAGCAATAGAAAATACAGACAAAATTAAAAAACGCCTCCTTTTAAAACCATATTTTCAGCTTTTATCCGAATCCGTTAACAACAAAACAAAAGGCCGTCTGAAGCCCAATTTCAGGTTTCAGACGGCCTTTTACCGATTATTGAGAACATGGCCTGCAAAGATAAATACAGACCGTTCTCTATAAATGTTTATTGGTGTTCAGAAATAATTTTCAGCATTTGCGCCAATACTTTAGGATTGGCCGCAACGATGTCGCCGCTTTCCAGCCAGCCTTCATCACCGGACATATCGGTAACGATACCGCCTGCTTCTTGGACAATCAATGCACCGGCGGCAATATCCCAAGGTTTGAGGTTGAACTCGAAGAAACCGTCCAAACGGCCGGCCGCAACGGCACACAAATCCAAAGAAGCCGCGCCTTCACGACGGCCACCGGCGGTTTTTGCCAAGAAATCTTTCAAAATCGCCAGATACTTGTCCATCATGCTTTGATCGACAACAGGGAAGCCGGTACCAATCAGGCAGCGGTTCAATTCAATGCGGTTGGAAACGCGGATACGGCGGTCGTTGAGCAACGCGCCTTTGCCGCGGGAAGCCATATATACGTCGTTGCGCTCAGGTGCGTACACCAAAGCTTCTTGCAACACGCCTTTGTGCAGGAGTGCCATAGAGATGGCGTATTGGGGATGGCCGTGGAGAAAGTTGGTTGTGCCGTCGAGCGGGTCGATAATCCATTCGTACTCGGCAGTGGCTTTACCGTGGGAGCCGCCTTCTTCGCAAGTGATTTTGTGATGCGGATAGGCTTCTTTGAGCGCTTCCACCAAAATCATCTCGGAGCTGCGGTCAACATCGGAAACGAAGTCGTTGAATGCTTTGCTGTCTACTTTGACGGCATCCAAATTGCCGGCGGCGCGAATCATCATTTGCCCTGCTTTACGGGCGGCTTTGAAAGCGGTATTTAAAAACGGATTCATGGTTTTCTTCCTAATTCAGGTAAAATACGCCCTAATGCGCCGAACAAGGCACACAAGAGGCTGTTAATCGTTTCCGATGCTGTTAAAGAACATTTCAGACGGCATGGAAAAAGGCCGTCTGAAAACAAAAAGATGGCGCATTATACCTGATTCTCGTACAAACAGAAAACAAAACATGACTTCCGAAAAACCCGCCCTGCCCGCTTATCTGGACAACATCCGCATCATCCTCACGCGCACCAGCCATCCCGCCAATATCGGCTCCGCCGCGCGCGCCATGAAAACAATGGGCCTGCACAAACTGACCATCGTCGCCCCCAATCTGATGGCGACACCGATGACGGAAAATCCGCCCGTATTCGATCCGGAGCATCCGCAATCGTTTAAATTACCGGAAGAAAGCTTCATCCTCGCTTCCGGCGCGGCAGACGTTTTGGAAAATGCCACCATTGCCGCCTCTTTGGACGAAGCCCTTGCCGACACCACCATCGCCTGCGCCCTGACCAGCCGCCGCCGAGAAATCACCGCTCCGCTGCAAACCCCGCGCGATTTGGTGCCCGAACTACTGCAGGCCGCCAACCGCGGCGAGAAAGTGGCACTGGTTTTCGGCAACGAGACTTTCGGCTTGAGCATCGAAGAAGTCCAAGCCTGCAACCGACTGATGAC
>NZ_JBQCTZ010000060.1:0-18543 GCF_051963715.1 Neisseria sp. P0001.S005
CCGGTTTGACAGTTGGCGCAACCAAAATCGCAAAAAATATGGCAGAAGCTGCCAATAAATAAACGCAAGTGAAATTAGCTTGTTTTGGTGATAAAAAAGGCCGTCTGAACATTCAGACGGCCTTTGTATTTGATGGCAAACCGTTTTATTTGCCGATGCAGAAGCGCGAGAAAATCACGCCTAGCAAATCGTCGGCGGTAAATTCGCCGGTGATGGCGTTGCAGGCGTTTTGGGCGAGGCGCAGGTGTTCGGCAAGGAGTTCGGGTTGATCGTCGAGGTAGGGAACCGCGTATTCGAGTTCCATTTCGGCAATTTTCAGGGCGTTGAGGTGGCGGCTGCGGGCGAGGAACAGGCTTTCGCTTTCGCCCTGCCAGCCGATTTCCTGCAACAGTGCGTGTTTGAGCAAATCGAGACCCGCGCCGGTTTTGGCGGACAGGCTGATGACGGTGTCCGCGCCGGTTTGCGCGAGGCCGTCTGAACGGATGGCGACGGGTTCGCCGGTCAGGTCGGCTTTGTTGTGGATTTCGATTTTTTTCAAACCTTCGGGCAGGCTGTTCAAAATGGCTTGGGTTTTGGCGTTCACGCCTTCGCGCGGGTCAATCAGAATCAGGGCGACATCGGCTTCGGAGACGGCTTTGCGGCTGCGCTCGATGCCGATTTGTTCGACCACGTCGTCGGTTTCGCGCAGACCAGCGGTGTCGATGATGTGGACGGGCACGCCGTCGAGGGTGATTTGTTCGCGCACGGTGTCGCGGGTGGTACCGGCAATGTCGGTTACGATGGCGATGTCGTCGCCCGCCAAGGCGTTGAGCAGGCTGGATTTGCCGACATTGGGCGCGCCGACGAGGACGACGTTCATGCCTTCGCGCAAAATCGCGCCTTGTTCCGCGCTGGCGAGGACGGTTTTCAGACGGCCTTGCAGGGCTTGGAGCTTGCCGCGCGCGTCGGCGGCTTCGAGAAAATCGATGTCTTCTTCGGGGAAGTCCAGCGTAGCTTCGACCAGCATCCGCAGGGTGATGAGGTCGTCCACCAGCTCGTGTATGTGTCGGGAAAACGCGCCCTTGAGCGAACGCAATGCCATGCGTGCGGCGGACTTGCTGGAGGCGTCGATGAGGTCGGCAACGCTTTCGGCTTGGGCAAGGTCGAGTTTGTTGTTGAGGAAGGCGCGTTTGGTAAATTCGCCCGGCTCCGCCATGCGCGCGCCCAGTTCGAGGCAGCGCGAAAGCAGCATGTCCATTACCACAGGGCCGCCGTGTCCCTGCAATTCAATCACGTCTTCGCCGGTAAAGCTGGCAGGGGCGGCGAAGTAGAGCAGGATACCGTTGTCTATCGGCTGCCCGTCGCCGCCGAGAAAGTCGGTGTAAAGCGCAGTGCGCGGTTTGGGCATTTTGCCGCCGCTGAGGGTTTGTGCCAAAGGCAGCAGGTTTTTGCCGGAAAGACGGATAACGCCGACGCCGCCGCGTCCGGGTGCGGTGGCGATGGCGGCGATGGTGGGTTGGGTTGCGGACATGAGAACTCGCGTATAGGTAAATTTAATGTGCGTATTATAGCAAAAGGCCGTCTGAAACTTTGGGTTTCAGACGGCCTTTAAATTAATACGATTAAACAGCGGCGACGGTAAAGCGTTCAAACAAATGCGCTTTGTTTTCCACATCGTCGGCGATGGCGACTGCCAAATCGGCCACGCTGATGCCTGCCGGAATTTCACCGTCCATCAGCAAATCGTCTTTGCCCAAGCGGTATTTGCCGGTTTTGTCTTCGCTGAAACCGCCGGTAACACCCAGTCGTGCAGGAGGGGAAACGAAAGACCAGTTCACGTCACGGCGCGGCAGGAGTTCTGCCAAGAGATGGCGTGCGGCATTGGCGCCGTCGAAAATTTCTTTCGGGAAGTCAGGCGTATCGACCACTTGCAAATCAGGCGCGGCATACAGGCTGCCTGCGCCGCCGACGATTAAGAGATACGGCACTTGCGCCGCTTTTGCCGCTTCGACGATACTGCTTGCGCCGCGTGTAAAATCCGCGCCAATATTGGGATTGGTCCAGCCGGGATTGAACGCGCTGACCACGGCGTCAAAGCCTGCCAGCTTGTCGGCGAAGTCCGCCGCATTGACATCTGCGGGTACGACGGCAACATTTTGCGCTTGGAACACTTTGTCTGTGTTGCGGGCGAAAGCGGTCACTTCATGACCGCGGCCTGCCAATTCTTGAACGACTGCGTTGCCGACATAACCTGTTGAACCGATGACTGCGATTTTCATGTTTGACTCCTTGTTGGGATGTGATTGATTAGATGAACGCATTGTAAGGTCGTCTGAAACGCTTGATAATCCCTGATTTGCTGTTATGATTATGAAGTTAAACTAAACAATCAAAATAGAAGGCCGTCTGAAAGCGTTTGGACTTCGTTAAAACCAAACTTTCAGATGGCCTCATCATAGAAGAATGCAAGACATCAAACCCCTGCTCGTTTTCGCCGCCGTCCTCGAACACGGCAGTATGAACGCCGCCGCTGCCGCGCTGGGCATGACACCGTCGGCGGTCAGCCAGCACATCAACCGCCTCGAAACCCTGCACGGCATCAAGCTGTTAAACCGCAGTACGCGCAGCCTTGCGCCTACCGATGGCGGCAGAGCCTTGGGCGAATACTGCCGCCGTCTCGCTACCACGCTCGCAGATACGCGTACCGTTATCGACAATCTGAAAACCGAACCCGTCGGCGAATTGCGTATTTCCCTGACTTCCACCGTCATCGAATCTCGCGCTTTTCAGACGGCCTTTTCGCGATTACAAACCGAGTTCCCAAAAATCTGCCCTGTCCTCAATTTCAGCGATACCTTGGACGACCTGCAACACAGCCAAACCGACATCGCCATACGCGGCGGCGGCCGCGCTTTGGACGATCCCAATCTGGTCGCGCGTCATCTCGTTACTTGGCCGTACACTATTTGCGCCGCGCCCGATTATCTCGACCGCCATCCGCCCATTACCCATCCCTCGCAGCTTCATACCCACCGCTGGCTGCACTTCCTGCCTGTCCGCACGACCTTGCAACACGGCGGCGAAAGCTATTTTCTCGACGTCGCCGACAGCATTGCCTGCACGCATCTTGCTGCCGTCCGCAGCCTGACCGAATGCGGCTTCGGTTTGTCTTTGCAAGTGGGCGGCGAAGTGAGGGAGAAAATCGCCCAAGGCCGTCTGAAAGTGGTTTTGCCGGAATGGACATTGCCGCCGATCAGCCTTTATTTGGTGACGCCTTATCGTGTGCAGTCTGCCAAAACCGAGGCTGCCGTGCGCATTTTTACCGAGAGTTTTGCCAAGGAAGGGGATTTATGAACGCGGAAAATTGGAGCGTTTACCTGATTTTGTGCGAAAACGGCGCGTTTTATTGCGGCATCAGCAACCGTCCGCAAGAGCGATTTGCGGCGCATTTGTCAGGAAAAGGCGCGAAATACACGCGTTTAAACAAGCCTGTCGAGATGCGCATCGTTTCAGACGGCCTCTCCAAAAGTGAAGCACTGAAACGGGAAGTCGGCATTAAGAAATTGACGGCAGAGCAGAAGCGGGGATTATGGGCTGAAGCTGAAACATTGGCAAAAGACTAATGGCGGCAATGGATTAAATTGTAGTCGGGATATGAATAACCACATAAATAGGTAAGCCTGCTGGTGTCTTTTGGCATGGCCAAGCAGCAAATGTTTATTAACATGATTCAAAAAGGCCGTCTGAAATCTGATTGGGGTTCAGACGGCCTTTTTAGGATAAGAAGCGTTTTAATGCTTATGGTATTATCTGGAAAGTTTGTAAAAAGTTGAATTTAAAAAGAAACATTAAAAGCCAAGAGTATAACTGATTGAACAATAAAATGAAAATTATCACGCCAAATGACAAATGGGCGTAGATTTCTATCTGAGTAGAGGTGTGGTGTCAATATGTTTTTCCTGTTTTTGTGACAAAATCTGATTTATGCCAATATTTATTATAGTCTAAGTCGAATGGATTAGTTTCTATGCTAGAATTTTTAAGCTGTTTATATAAAACAGTGATTTAAACTAAAACTAAGGAAAGACAGAACATGAACAAATTACTGATTGCCGTAATGATGATGGCTGGTTTGACAGCTTGTTCCCAAGAGGCTAAACAGGAGACTCAAGAGGCTGCTCAAGCCGTTGCATCTGAAGTGAAAAACGAAGCCGCTTCTGCTGCCGATGCGACTGCATCTGCCGCTCAAGAGGCCGCCGATAAGGTTGAAGCTGCCGCCAGCAAAGCAGAGGAAGCCGCGAAACCTGAAGAAGCTGCCAAGCCTGAAGAGAAAACCGAAGCGCCTGCCGCTGACGCCAAACCTGCAGAATCCGCCAAAGTAGATGGCAAAGCTGTTTACGAAGCGAACTGTAAAACATGTCACGGCGGCTTGATTCCCGGCGCTCCTGCCGTAGGTAAAAAAGAAGACTGGGCGCCTCGCATCAAACAAGGCCAAGACACTCTGCACAAACACGCAATCGAAGGCTTCCAAGCCATGCCAGCCAAAGGTGGCAACGGCAGCCTGAGCGACGATGAAGTGAAAGCCGCAGTTGATTACATGGCCAACGAATCCGGCGCTAAATTCTAAATCGTACCGATTGAAACGCACCTTGCCACAAGGTGCGTTTTTTATGGGCAGGCGGATGAAAGTTGAAATAGGGCCGATAAACAGGCAAAGGCCGTCTGAAACATTTTATTTTGAAGCGCAATCGGCTAAAATCAGGCGAATTATTTTATGCAGGAGCAAACCATGAGCAATCAACACGACAACGTAGATGCCGGCGAAATCGCCAAGTTCAGTCAAATCGCCGACAAATGGTGGGATAAAAACGGCGAATTCAAGCCCCTGCATGACATCAACCCCTTGCGCCTCGACTATATCGACGGCTATGCCGGATTGGCAGGCAAACGCGTGTTGGATGTAGGCTGCGGTGGCGGGATTTTGTCGGAAAGCATGGCCAAACGCGGCGCAGAACACGTGACCGGCATCGATATGGCGGAAAAATCCCTGCAAACCGCCGCTGCCCATGCGGCCAGCCAACATGTTGCCAATATTGATTACCGCTGCATCCGCGTCGAAGACCTCGCCGCCGAAGAGCCGCACAGCTTTGACGTGGTAACGTGTATGGAAATGATGGAACACGTTCCCGATCCGTCCGCCATCGTTCAAGCCTGCGCGAAACTGATCAAACCCGACGGCATGGTGTTTTTTTCCACCATCAACCGCAATCCCAAATCTTATCTGCATCTGATTGTCGGCGCGGAATATCTGTTGAAATTTGTCCCCAAAGGCACGCACGACTGGAAAAAATTCATCACGCCGGCAGAGCTTGCGCGCATGTGCCGCCAAGCCGGATTGGATACCGTCGGCAGCAAGGGCATGACCTATAATTTGTTGAGCGGCCGTTATTCTCTGTGCGACTCGACCGAAGTCAACTATATGGTGGCCTGCCGTCCGGCGTAAGGTTACACGGATAAAGCACACGGGCTTGCTCGATATTTGAAACGGTATGTCGAAAGCAGCTCGATACAAATATCGGTAAGGTAAATCAGGCCGTCTGAAAAGAAAAAAGGCATGTGCGATACATGCCTTTTTTGTACGTGCAGAGAAGTTGTCGCCCTTATTCCGTCCAAGACGAATACGGATGTTTGCTCAGATACGCATTGGTGAATTTACCGTCTGCCGTGATTTCCTTGCCCAGCCAAGACGGTTTGGGAAACTCGGTATCTTCAGACGGCAATTCGATTTCCGCCACAATCAATGGCGCATTGTCGCCGAAATATTCGTCGATTTCATACACAAAGCCCTCAAATTCGACCCGATAGCGGTATTTTTCCATTTTAAACGGGCACATGTCCGCCATCATCGCTTGCGCGTGAGCCAGCGGGATTTCGTATTCAAACTCGCTGCGCGCCATGTCGGAAATATAGCCTTTCAGGGTCAGCCATGCTTGCGAACCGATAATCCGCACGCGGATGGTGCGCTCCTTTTCCACGCTCAAATAGCCCTGTTGCAACACCAGCGGCTCGCTTGCCGCTTCGCGCCAACTGTCATCCGCCAGCAAAAAGCGGCGTTCGATTTCGACCGTCATGAATTCTTTCCTTATTTACCAAACAGGCCGTCTGAAGATTAAAACGGCTTGAAAACCACCATATAAAGCGCGGCTACCATCATCAATACGGGGAGTTCGTTGAATACCCGATACCAGCGGTGCGAATACACATTGCTGCCGTTTTGAAAACGGCGCAGCAGCAGGCCGCAATAAAGCTGGTAAGCCAAGAGCAGCAGGCCGCACAATAATTTAACCGCCAGCCAGCCGTTGCCCCACCAATTGTTTACAAACCCGATGGCCGCGCCGAATATCAGCGTTCCCCAGCCCAAAGGCGACATAAAGCGGTACAGCCGCCGCGACATATCCGTCAGCCGTACATATTCCACGCTGCCAGGCTCTAATTGCGCCAGATTCACATAAATCCGCGGCAGATAAAACAGTCCGGCAAACCAAGAAATTACAAAAAATACATGCAGCAGCTTAAACCACAAATACATTTCAGACGGCCTCAAAACCTAAAACCATTATTTTATCCGCAATACGGCCCGAGCCAAAACAAAATAGTCAAAACAATCCGATTTAGTGCGCCGCAACAATGTGTTGCAGGCATGATTTTACCCAAAAACCAAATTGTGAATTTCGCAATAATATGCAAATTAAGATATGCACAATGCAAAAAACTTGCTAAAATCCTATGCTATTTAATTATAAAAATTCATTATGGACGGAAAACATGAAACAATTTGAAATCAGCAACAGCGTCAGGAAAGAGCTTAGCAACTACCTGAATACGCACAATCTAAACCTCAAAGCCGCCATGGACAACGAAACAACCAATGGCGAAGTCGCCGCCATCGTTCATGCAGGATTGCCGGCGATGATTCGGAAAATCTATTCTTTGGAAAAAATGAAAACCTTTTTCTGGACGAAAAAAGATTTGATGATGGAATTTATCAATATGCGCTTGGATGCCGGCGATAAAAAGGGCAAAAACTAAATTTAGCGTTGAGCAGGGGGAGATAGGGGTTTGAAATGCGGACTTCTGTTTTCTCGAAAATTTTATTAGGGATAGGGCTTACTTATTGTTCCTAATCAGTTTTGACAACCGAAAGGCCGTCTGAAATTCAAATAATAGGGTATGGGAACATGCCCTGTTTTTATGGGCGGCTTGTCTGCATTGGAATAATATTGAGCTTGGCAACTGTTGCGACGTTCCGCACTGGGTGGTTTTATCGGCTGAATGGTTTTATATTTGTTTTGCTGAACATATTGAATGGATTATAAAAAGGCCGTCTGAAACATTTCAGACGGCCTTTAGCGTTGAATCAGCAATTAAAACGGCGGATTTTCAAATCAAGCAGCGTTGTCGAAACCGCTGTGGCGGAGTAGGGCATCCAGGCTTGGTTCGCGGCCGCGGAAGGCTTTGAAGGATTCTGCTGCACTGCGCGAACCGCCGACGGCCAGTATTTCTTTCCAGAAGCGGCGGCCGGTTTCGGCAACATCGTCGCTTTCTTCAAAAGCGGCGTAAGCGTCTGCACTCAAAACTTCCGCCCATGCGTAGCTGTAATAGCCTGCGGCGTAGCCGCCGGCGAAGATGTGGCTGAAGCTTAAGGCAAAGCGGTTGTATGCCGGCGGCTGGGTTACGGCGACTTCTTGACGCACTTTGTCCAAGATTTGCGGCCATTCTTTCAGACGGCCTTCATCTTCCTGATGGTAGATTTCCATGTCGAAGAGGGCAAATTCCATTTGACGAACGAGGAACATACCGCGTTGGAAGTTTTTGGCCGCGTGCATTTTGTCGAACAGCTCTTTCGGCAATACTGCGCCGGTTTCTTCGTGCGAGGACATTTGCGCCAATACGTCGTATTCCCAAACGAAGTTTTCCATGAATTGGCTAGGCAGCTCGACCGCGTCCCATTCGACGCCGTTGATGCCGGATACGCCCACTTCGTCAACCTGGGTCAACAAGTGGTGCAGGCCGTGGCCGGTTTCGTGGAAGAGGGTGATGATTTCGTCGTGGCTCAAACGCGCTTCTTTGTCGCCAACAGGCGGGGTAAAGTTGCAGACGAGGTAGGCAGTCGGCAGTTGCAGCGTACCGTCGGCGAAACGGCGGCGGCTTTTATAGCCGTCCATCCATGCGCCGCCGCGTTTGCCTTCGCGTGCGTATAAGTCCATGTAAACGCCGCCGATGGTTTGGCCGTCTTGTTTCAGCTCAAAATAGCGCACGTCTTTGTGCCAAACGGGGACGGTTTTTTCAGCCAGCTCGATGCCGTAGAGTTTTTTGATTTGGGCAAACAGGCCTGCCAATACTTTGCTGATAGGGAAGTATTTTTTCACTTCGGTTTCGCTGAAGGCGTATTTGGCTTGGCGCAGTTTTTCGGCGGCGTAGCTCAAATCCCAAGATTGCGGATCTTCGATATTCAGGCTCTCGCGCGCAAAGGCTTTGATTTCGGCAAAGTCTTTTTCGGCAAACGGTTTGGCGCGGCGGGCAAGGTCGTGCAGGAAGTTCAGAACCTGTTCGGGCGTATCCGCCATTTTGGTTGCCAGCGACAGCTCGGCGTAGTTTTTGAAGCCGAGTAGTTTGGCGGTTTTCAGCGCGTTTGCAAGCGTTTGTTCGACGTTGGCCGTGTTGTCGAATTTGCCTTCGTCAGCCAATTCGCTGGCACGGGTAACGTAGGCGCGGTAGATTTGTTCGCGCAGTTCGCGGTTGTCAGCGTATTGGATAACGGCGAGGTAGTGCGGAATCTGCAGGCCGATTTTGTAGCCTGTTTTGTCTTCGCTTTGCGCGGCGGCGGCAAACATGGCGATGGAGTCTTCGGGGATGCCGGCAAGCGACGCGGCATCGTCAAAGTAAATGCCGAAAGCGTCGGTCGCGTCTTGGACGTTTTGTGCGAATTTGACACCCAGTTGCGCGCCTTCGGTTTGCAGTTGCGCCAGTTCTGCCTGCTGTTCGGGCGGTAATTCGGCACCGCTGAGGACGAAGTCGCGCAAGTCGTGGTTGAGCTTGGTTTGCTGCGCTTGGGAGAGGGTGTTGAATTCGGCAGAATTTTTGATGATTTTGAAGCGGTTGTACAACTCGATGTCTTGACCGATTTCGGTGAAGAAAATGGTGATTTCAGGCATCAATTCGTTGTATACGGCACGCAGCTCGGGCGTATCGACCACGGAGTTGAGATGGGAAACCACGCTCCAAATGCGGCCGACGCGTTCGGTAATATCGGTTAGTTTTTCGACGGTGTTGGCCCAGTCGGTATGCGTTTGCGCTTTGATGGCGGCGATTTGTTCGCGCGCTTCGGCGATAGCGGTTTGCAGGGCGGGTTTGATGTCTTCGGTTTTAATTTGGTCGAAACGGGGTTCTTCGCCCAAGTGGAGCAGGACGTTGTCGCTCATATGGTTTCTCCTGAATAAGATGGATTCAGACGGCCTTGTGGCCGTCTGAAAAGAAAACGATAGGCGTTATATGGTGGCAGACAGGCAGAATTAAAGTGTCCCGCCTGCCTGTCGGCCAATCTTATTCTGCGCCGCGCGGATTGGCGTGCAACGGTGCAGCCAGTTCGAGGCGCATCGGCGTGCCTTTCGGGGCAAATACGGCATTGGCAATATTGGTTTGCAGGGATTCGGCAAACGAGCCGCGATACACTTTTGCGCCTTGGTGGGTCAGGTTGGATTGTACGTCGACGTACACTTCTCCGCCGATTTGACGCCAGAGGTGGCAGAAGGTGTAGTCTTCGGACAGATAGCGTTTGCTTTCCGGATCAACCATGCAGTCGAAGAATCGGTAGTGTAGGCCTTTGTCTTCTCTGTTATAGTCACTGTCGGAGATGTAGTTCAACTCGGGGTAGGCTGCCATCATTTTTTCAAATACGCTGCGCTTGATAACCATAAAGCCGGTTGGCGCATCATGAACTTTCATAAAACCGTCTTCATCGACTTTCAGTACGATTTCACCGTTTTCATTTTTTTCGCTGGTGTTGACGGTATAAGAAGTGTACATGCGCTCGAAGTCGGCTTGTGTCGTGCCGGCCGGAACGCCTTCTTCAGGCCAATTCTCGCGTTTGAGCGGATAAATGCCTGCCACAACATCTTTGTCTGCCAAAAGCAGGCGGTAGAATGAATCGGGAGAAAAGCCGATGTCGGAGTCAATCCAGAATAAATGCGTCCATTCTTTGTTTTCTAAGAATGTAGCCACGCAGTTGTTGCGCGCGCGCGTAATCAGGCTTTCGCCACGCTGCATCATTACTTGAAGCGGCAGGCCGTGCGAGGCGTTGGTGTGGACGATGTTTAGAAGCGAGAGGGTGTAGTTGTGGAAATATTTGCCGTCATGGCTGGGGGTCATAATGACGGGGTACATTTCGGCAAGAGCTGATTCGGGCAACATGATTTTTCCTTATTGTTGATTGTGAATTTGGGTATTGTAAGGGATTTGATAGTTTATATAAACTTGGCTATTTTAATTTATTGATTAATTGGTATTGCGTGCGCAAGAATTCGTCCAAAACCGCCTGTTGGATTTCCAAGCGTTTGGCTACGGGCGAGGCAAAGCGCACGATGATGTTGTACACCTTATCGTCATGTGGCACGCGGGATACACGCGGCTGGGCGGCGGGCGTGATAAACAATTTTTGGGTTTGCACGTTTTCCAAATGCTGTTTGATGGCAGGGACATAAGGCTCGCACAAGGGCTCAAGAACGTCTTTCAGACGGCCTATGATTTCGTCCGAATCCAAATGAATCGGCACGGGAATTTCCACCGTATGAATCACATAATCGCCCAAAATATTGTCGCGGCGCACGGTGTGGCTCAGAAGTAAGCTGTTGGGAAACGAGAGCGTTTTGCCGGAAAGCTGGCCAATCAACGGATTTGGGCCTATTTGCATCATCAGCGTGTTCAGCATATTGATATCGACCACCCGTCCGCGCAGGCCGTTAATTTCGATGTAGTCGCCGATGGAATATTGTTTGGTTACCGAGCGCAGGATGCTGCCGGACAAACACATAATCAATTCTTTGGTCGCCACCACAATTGCTGCGGCTACCGCAAACATTGACAACGCCAAAGTTTGAATCTGCGCCGCCCAAATCATCGCCAGCCCGAACAAGAGCAGCAGCATGGTAATGTTGCGGCTGACCACCAGCGAACGGCGTTTGTTTTCAATGCTTAAATCCGGATGGCTGCGAAAATGCGCCGAGAGCAAAATGCTGCGTCCGGCAATGACGGCCACAATCATCAATACCGACATCAAAGCCGATTTGATGATTTCTTCGCTGACAGGCAAAGCGTTCAGCCATTCCTGTATGGTGTTCCACATAATGCTGTTTCCTTTCCCTTTTTAGGCCGTCTGAAAACCCACGCGTTCAAAAATTTCTGCCGCACACGCTTCCGATACCGCAAACAAAGTTGCCACGCTGCCCAAAGCCCGTTGTGCTGCCACGCTCAAATCGTCGCGGCATACTTCGCCCAGCCACTCAACCGGCCGCACCAGCGACATTTTCTCATCATCCCATTGCGGACAATGCACCGCTCCGCCTGTAATCCTGCCGACCCGATAACGGCGCAAAGCAGGCGAGTAGGTCAGTACGCCATCTCCATCAGCCAATTCGTTGACAAACCGCCACATTTGGGCCGCGCCCGATTGCGCCGTTCTCAATTTCACATCCGGCACGGCCGAACGGTAAATATCCGTCAGCTCCTCACGGCCAAAACCTTTTGCCGCCGCTTCTGCCAGCATGGGCCAAGCCAACGCCGCCACGCCGCGCTCGAAAAATACGTCATAAAGCACACCTTGAGTGCTGCGAACCATATAAAGTCTGGCTTGTTTTCCCATTGCAGTACCTGTTTGTTTGAAGAACCCATCCCTTTGTTTCTATGTTACCTGTTACGGCTGAAAAATTCGATATTTTGAATGGTCGGAAGGGTTTGAAGTTCTCGCTGAAAATAAATGAATTATAAATGAAAGGCCGTCTGAAGAAATAAAATAGGCTGATATATCAACAGATGATATATCGTAACAATATATTAATAACTGTAAAATTTTTTATGTTTGTATCAGAAAAAGATAAGATGAAAGAATCAATCGAGAAAGATTGCTATTCACTGAACATTAGGAGAGAAAAAATGACCTGCAAAACCCACGAACATCATGACCACGTCCACGGCGCAAACTGCGGACACACTGCCATCAAACACGAAGGCCACGTCGATTATCTGCACGACGGGCACCTGCACCATGAGCACAACGGCCACTACGACGAGCATGCTCTGAGTGTCAATGAAACCAATCCTGACGGCTGCCATCCGGTTGACACCTGCCACGGCCACGTTCACAGCGAAGGTTGTGGCCACGAAGCCGTACCGCACGGCGATCACGTCGACTACATCGTCAACGGCCGTCTGCACCACCAACACGGCGACCATTGCGACGACCACGGCCCTGTTGAAATCGTTAAATAAAACTGTTTTTCAGACGGCCTTTAATATGGGGCTTCTATAGAAAAAGGGGGTGTATTTTCACTCCCTTTGTTTGGTTTGCCCTATATTTAAAACTGCTGTGGCTTACCGCCTCAAAAACTGTATTAAACCAATGTATTTACTGGGTGCTTGACATTGTTTCGGCATTGTCGCTCCCCTTTGTTGTGGGCTATCTTTCCTTATTGGTCAAAGGCTTTATGCAATAAACTTTTCAGATAACCGTTCTATACAATAAGGTCGTCTGAAAGCCGAATATTGATTTATGTTTTTAAAGCGCTTTTTAAATTAAAGGCCGTCTGAACGTGTAGTTTCAGACGGCCTTTAGTTTTACCAATTCACACGAACTGCCCTGCTGCCGAGCAATGTTTCCAGTTCGTCAAACAAGGCGGTGCTTGGCGTTACCATCCATTTGGGCGCAATTTTCAATTTGCCCGATGCTTTGCCGTTGCTGTACGACAGTTGCAGCGGGATGTGCGACGTGTCGGGCAGGCGGTGTGCGGTGAGGATGGTGGCGAGGCGTGTTATGTCGTGGCCGGGTGCGAGGGCGAGGCTGAGGCTGCGGGCGTAGCGTTCGCGCGCCATTTGCAGGGTCATGACTTGGTTTGCCATGATGCGCAGCCCGTCGCCGCCGCCGTAGTCGTCGCGGCTGACTTTGGATTCGATAATCAGCACTTGGTCGGATTTGAGGTAGTCGGCGCAGTTTTCCAGCGTCTGGCCGCTGACCATGATTTCAATCTGCCCGCTCAAATCTTCGAGGCTGACGAAGGCGATTTTGCCGCGCTTGCCCATCATGGTGCGCACGGCGGTGACGAATCCGGCGAGGCGCACGCTGTCTTGCGGTTTCAGACGACCTAATTTGGTCGGGGCGATTTGGCGGACTTCTTGGGCATACGGGCCGAACGGGTGGCCGGACAGGTAAAAGCCGATGACGGTTTTTTCTTCGGCGAGTTTTTCCGATTCGCTCCACATGGGCGCGTCGATGAGCTGCACCGGTTCGATGGCGTCTTCCATCATGTCGAAGAGCCCGCCCTGATTGGCGTTGGCGGCTTTTTGGTCGGCGTTGTTCATGGCGAGGTCGATGTTTGCCAAGAGCATGGCGCGGTTGGGTTCGATGCTGTCGAACGCGCCGCCGCGTATCAGGGCTTCGAGGGTGCGGCGGTTCATGTGTTCTTTGCCGACGCGCTCGCAAAAATCCAACAGGCCGGTAAACTTACCGCCGCTTTGCCGCGCGGCGATGATGGATTCGACGGCGGCTTCGCCCGTGCCTTTAATCGCGCCGAGTGCGTAGCGGATTTTCATGTTCGGATACGGCGTGAAGCGGTAGTCGGATTCGTTGATGTCGGGCGGCAGGAACTCGATGCCGTTGGCGCGGCAGTCGTCGTAGAAATGTTTGAGCTGGTCGGTGTTGTCCAATTCAGACGACATGGTCGCCGCCATAAATTCGGCGGGGTAATGGGCTTTGAGCCATGCGGTCTGGTAGGAAATCAGGGCGTAGGCGGCGGCGTGGGATTTGTTGAAACCGTAGCCGGCGAATTTTTCCATGTAGTTGAAGATTTCGTCGGATTTTTCGCGCGAAATACCTTGTTTTGCCGCGCCTTCGGCGAAGATTTCGCGGTGTTTCACCATTTCTTCGGGCTTTTTCTTACCCATGGCGCGGCGCAGTAAGTCCGCGCCGCCGAGCGAGTAGCCGCCGATAATCTGCGCCGCCTGCATCACTTGTTCCTGATACACCATAATCCCGTAGGTCGGCGCGAGGATGCCTTCGAGTAGTGGGTGGATGTATTGGAATTCCTGTCCCTTCATGCGCGCGACAAAGTCGGGGATGTTGTCCATCGGACCGGGACGGTAGAGCGACACGAAGGCAATGAGTTCTTCAAACTTGGTGGTGTGCGCCGTTTTCAGCATTTTTTTCATGCCGGTCGACTCGAATTGGAATACGGCGGTGGTGTTCGCATCGCGGAAGATTTTGTAGGCGGCTTGGTCGTCGAGCGGGATTGTGCCGACATCGACAATATCGCCGGTGGTGTTTTTGATGTTGTTCTGTGCCATTTCGATAATGGTCAGGTTGCGCAGGCCCAAAAAGTCGAACTTCACCAAACCCACGTCTTCCACGTCGCCTTTGTCGTACATGGATACGGGCGAGGCGGATTCGTCCGCCTGATACACGGGGCTGTAATCGGAAATCTTGCCCGGCGCAATCAACACGCCGCCCGCGTGCATACCCAGACCGCGTGTCAAATCTTCCAGCTTTTTCGCCAGCGTAATCAGTTCGTCCGCTTCTTCCGCTTCAATCAATTCCTGAATCTGCGGCTCCGCCTTCATTGCATCATCCAAACCCAAAGGTTTGTTGGCTTCCAGCGGAATCAGCTTAGACAGTTTGTCGCACAGGGTAAACGGCAGCTCCAGCACGCGCCCTACATCGCGGATCACCGCTTTGGACGACATCGTGCCGAAGGTCACAATCTGGCTCACCGCCTGCGCGCCGTATTTATCGCGCACATACTCAATCACGCGGCCGCGGTTGCTTTGACAAAAGTCCACGTCGAAGTCGGGCATGGAAACGCGTTCGGGGTTTAAGAAACGTTCGAACAGCAGCGCGTATTTCAGCGGGTCAAGGTCGGTAATCTTCAGCGAATACGCCACCAGCGAACCCGCGCCCGAACCGCGCCCCGGCCCCACCGGACAGCCGTGCGTTTTCGCCCAGTTGATAAAGTCTTGTACGATAAGGAAATAGCCGGGGAATTTCATCTGGATGATGATGTTCAACTCAAAATCCAGCCGCTCCTGATATTCCGGCATTTTCGCCGCCCGCTCCGCCTCGTCGGAATAAAGCTGAACCATGCGTTCCTGCAAGCCTTCGTTGGACAGTTTCACCAAATAATCATCCAGCGACAGGCCGTCCGGAGTAGGGAAGAGCGGCAGAAAGTTTTTGCCCAATGTGATGTGCAGATTACAGCGTTTGGCGATTTCTACCGTGTTTTCTAGGGCTTCAGGCAAATCGGCGAAACGTTCGGCCATGGTTTCCGGTGGAATGAAAAACTGGCTCGGCGTAAAATCGCGCGGACGTTTCTTATCCGTCAATACCCAGCCGCCAGCGATACATACCCGCGCCTCGTGTGCGTTGAAATCATCGCTGCTCATAAACTGGGTCGGATGCGTTGCTACCACCGGCAAACCCAGTTCCTCCGCCAGCTTCACGCTGCCGGAAACGCAAGCCTCCCATTCGGGGCGTTCGGGCAGGCGTTGCAGCTCTAAATAAAACGCATCGGGAAACCACGCCGCATACTTCAACGCCGCCGCACGCGCTGCGTCTTCGTTGCCGTTCAAAAGATTCACGCCCACTTCGCCGTAATGCGCGCCGCTCAAGCAAATCAAGCCGCTGTTGTCGCCGCTTTCCAGCCATTCGGGATTAAGTTCCGCATGATGGATATTGCGGTCTTTGCCGACATAAGCCGCCGTCAAAAGCTCGCTCAAGCGCAGATAGCCCGCATCGTTGCGGATAATCAGCATGGCGCGAAACGGCTTGTCGGGCGCATTCGGATTACCTATCCATACATCTGCCGCGCCGACGGGCTTAATCCCCGCGCTGCGGCAGGCTTTATAGAATTTCACCAAACCGAATTCGTTCATCAAATCGCTGATGCCCAAAGCAGGCAAACCATATTCCTGCGCTTTGGCAATCAGTTTTTTAATCCGCACCATACCGTCGGTAATCGAAAATTCGGTATGCAGGCGCAGGGGGATGTAGGTCGGCTCGGTCATGGCAAAATCGGCGTGAACAATAAAAGGCGTATTGTAGCAGGGTTGGCAGCTAAAGGCCGTCTGAAAACCAAATGTAATGAGTTTGGATAAAGCAAATAAAACAGAAGGGGGCTTTCTTTCAGACGGCCATGTTAAAATATCGCCCTTATTGAAAAGGATTGAATGATGGAAGCAACAGTCTATCTTGAAGACAATGAATACATCGCTTTATGCGACCTGTTGAAACTGGCCGGCCTAGCCGAAAGCGGCGGACAGGCAAAAGCGTTTATCGCCGAAGGGCTGGTGTTGCGTAACGGCGAAACCGAAACCCGTAAGACCGCCAAAATACGCGGCGGCGAAGTGATTGAATTTGACGGCGCACGCTTGGAAATTGCTGATGGATACGACCCTGAAGAATAAAGCCGAAGCCATCTTGGGCGAGCCGCTTTTAGATGAACCTGTCCGCCCCGAGTCGTGGGAATGTTGCGGCAGCGAGTGCGGCGATGCCTGTATCCAGACAATGTATTGGGCGGAAAAAGCACGCTATGACGCGCAACGGCGGAAATTGAAAGAAGCGGGTTGGACTGATGGCGAAGATGAGGCAAAGGCCGTCTGAAAACGATTGGGCTTGATAGAAGCTGTGTTTCAAACAATGCTGCATTAAAGCCAATGCCGTCTGAAAGTTCCAGACGGCATTGGCTTTTTTAAAGTTTAAATTAAGATTTTGTTACCTCGGAAGCGGTTGCATTTTCAGGTGTGCCAGGTGCAGCATCTGCAGGAGCCTGATAATCTGTATTTTGCGATGAAGAGGGCTCGGCATTGTCATAGTTATCATGTTTATGATGCTTATCATGTTTACCAAAGTGTCGTTTGTCTTGATCGTCATCTTGTGCTACTGCCAATACTTTGCCGTTTTGAGCATCAACCAAAGCTTCGTATTCGACGCCGTCTTTCAAGATTTCTACTTTGTAACGGCCGCCCAAATGTTGTTTGTATTTGTAATCGACATCTTTAACGACGCCACCCACTTCTGCTACCGCTGCTGCGGCTGCTTGCTGGCCGGAAACCTTTGCAAACATACCTTCTTTGAAAGCC
The DNA here is from genome assembly GCF_051963715.1 of Neisseria sp. P0001.S005. Lineage (NCBI taxonomy): Bacteria > Pseudomonadati > Pseudomonadota > Betaproteobacteria > Neisseriales > Neisseriaceae > Neisseria > Neisseria sp. P0001.S005. Next base: position 17,377 of record NZ_JBQCTZ010000060.1, read on the forward strand.
ATGGTACCTGCTGCACCGGCAACGCCCAAACTTGAAGTAATAATACCGGCAATGATGAGTTTTTTTGAAATAAAAGCGTTAATGCGTTTCATAATTTTCTTTCCTACTGTGTTGTTGAACGATGAATGCATTCTATGCCTCAACAATTAGCTGAATATGAGCAAAACGCTAAGATGTGTAATGGGTTGCAATACTAAAATTAACACTTTAATAATGGAGATCGAAGCCGCGCTTTCAGACGGCCTTGCTGATATGTTGTGATGGCATATTTGGCGCAGATTGTGGTTTGCATGTGAAAACAAAAAAGTGTGATGAAAAAAGGGCATGTGTGAGACATACCCCCGGATTAAATGGTAAATGCGATGGTGAGAAACCAAATGACGGAATAAGATTTGCGGTTGGTCAACTCATCTCATTCCGCCTTGTTTTACAATCACTCAGACGATGTTTCGCCTGCAAGATTTTCGATTTCTTCGCGATGCGCGTCAAACCATGAGCCGACCACTTGATTGACTTCGTCCATGCCTTGTTTTTTCAGGCTGGAGAATAATTGAACGCTGATTTTTTGGCGTTCGGTGTAGGGTTTGAGTGATTTTTTTACTGCGGCCAACGTTTTAATCTGGTCGTTTTTAGATAGCTTGTCTGCTTTTGACAGCAGGATATGCACAGGACGGCCGGTAATGTGGAAAAAGTCCAGCATTTGAATGTCTAAAGCTTTGAGCGGATGGCGCGAGTCCATAATCAAAATCAGGCCGATCAGTTGGCGGCGTTGTTGCAGGTAGTCGCCCAAGAGTTTGACCCAGTGCGTACGGATGGCCTCCGGTACTTGCGCGTAGCCGTAGCCGGGCAAATCGACCATGAAATTGCCGTTTTCCAGTTCAAAGAAATTGATGTGTTGGGTGCGTCCCGGTGTTTTGGAAACGTAGGCAAGGCGCACATGATTGGTTAAAGTATTGATGGCACTGGATTTTCCTGCATTGCTTCGGCCGACAAAGGCAATCTCGGCCGGCGTGTCGGGCAGGTCTTTCAGATGGTTGACCGTTGTAAAGAATTTGGCGTTTTGAAAAAGATTCATCAGTATTTCCTTGCATGGAAACAAAACTGCAACATCATAATTTGTATCGGGCATTTATGTTGCAGCAGTTTGGTAATTTGAGTAGTAATTTA
>NZ_JBQCTZ010000061.1:0-18432 GCF_051963715.1 Neisseria sp. P0001.S005
GCAAAACGGATTTCTTTGGTATCAAAATCGACTTTGTTGAAATCCACTAATTTGAGCGTGTCTTTGATACTGCGTTCAGATGGCGGCGTTTCGGTTTTAGGGTTTCGTCTGAAATGATCGGCATACAGATTCCACAATGGCTGAATGCTGGGATCAAATGCACCCCGCGTCAGCTGATGGATATCTCGACTAATGCTGAGCAGCTGCAAAAAATCGGATGGCGGATTTTTCAGACGGCCTTCTCGGTTTAAGCGGCTAATCAGGCTGTCGTCCCGATACAGGCTGAAGATTTTTTCCAACCGTAAAACTTCCGCCAATACTTTGTTGACCAATATTTCTGCCTGCTTGCGCTCAACGCCAAACAAACGCAACTCCGCGCCCGAGCCTAATGCAATCCCTTTCCAGATAACAGGCTGTCCTTCTTGATTTGGGCTGGTCGGATGAGTCGGCTGATTGGTTTTGCGGCTGATGGCAAAAGGAATGCCGACACCGGCGGCAAGGGTGGCAGCTATGGCAAGGAAACGGCGGCGCGTTAAAGGGGTGGACATAAAGTATTCCTTAGATTTTTTATCTTTATATTGAAAGCCGCATTCATTAAATCAGCAATCGACAGCTTCCAACACAAAGGCCGCCTGAAACTATTTCAGACGGCCTTTTATTGATTGTTTTATTTGAAAATGTATTCGTCGGGCATCTCTGCAAAACCGACTACTCTGCCGCCTTTTTCTTTGGCGAATTTTTCAGCCTGAGCCTTGTCGGCAAACGGAAGCGCGTCTTCCGCACCCATGCCGCCGATAAAGCTGCTTTCAATAACGTAATAGGCTTTTTTCGCATCTATCCATTCGGCATCGGCATTGGGTTTTTCCCAATCTTTGACTTTGCCCATATCGGTAACATAGATGGCATGAATGCCTTTAGGCTCTTCGGGCAGTTTGGTGTAGCCAAACATCTGCTTGATGGTGGAAAACCAAACCGGTTTGTCAGGTTTGCCGTTCAAGAAGATTTGCGCTTTAGGGCCGTTGTGTTCAGTCAAATTCATGCTGCAGTAATGACCCACTGCGCTGTCGCTGATTTGTTGGGGCGCAGGCGGAGGGCTGTTGTCCTGCTTGCTGCAGGCTGCCAATGCGATGAGTGTGAAGGTTGTCAATAATATTTTTCTCATATTTGTCGCTTTCCGAAAATCCAGGCGGCTAAAATCAAAGGAATGATAACCCATAATATCTGAGCCGTCAGCAAAACAGGCATACTCAGGCTGATTTGTTCGCTCAAACCAGCCATACCTGCGTACATCGCGGTGTTTTCATAACCGGTCAGATTGAGCAGACGGTAAATGTCGGAAGGATTGAACAAGAGAATGGTTTCCACTACAGGCGCGGTAATGACTTGTTCGGTATCAGCAACCAAAACACCTAAAAGCGCCATATCGAAAATAACGACAAAAAACAGCCATACGCCGATGGCGATACCGGCGGCGGTACCGCGTTCTTTAACTTTTGCGCTGATCAAATAGCCCATGGACAAAAAGGCTGCGCCAAGAATCACGCTGGCAGCAATCAAAAGAGCGAAAGGTTGCCATGCGGCAATATCAAAACCGCCGTTGGCAAGCTGAAGGGTAATACCTGCCAATCCGTAGCCTGCCGTGGTAGCAAGAGCAAGAATGATGAGGTGGCCGATAAATTTACCGGCAAGGATTTGGTTGCGCGAGATGGGGTAACTTAGCAGCAACGCCATTGTACCGCGCTCGATTTCGCCAATCAGTGCATCATAAGAGAGCAACATCGCAATCAGCGGAATCAAGAAGATAGACAGGCTGGACAGACTGACTACGGTTACCGTCAAGGGATCAACCTTGACCGAACCGGTAGGTGAGCTACCGAGAAAGCCTAATGACAGTGCCAATGCGGCAAGCAAAAGTGCGGCGGCAAGAACCCAACGGTTGCGCAGGCTGTCGCGGACTTCTTTGCCGGTAATAATCCAAACGGGGTTCATACGTCTTCCCTCTTCAAGAATTGCGCGTACATATCGTCAAGTGTAGGCGTGTGGATATCGATGTAGGCAAGACTGCCCAAATCACCCAATTCGCTCAAAAGAGCCATGCGCTCTTCTGCTTTACATTGTGCTTGGTATGACAGGCCGTCTGAAAGTAGATGCCAACGCTCGCTCAACGGGCGCGCTTCTTTCAAACGGACATTGACGGTCAGCGGCAGACCGCTTTGAACATGCAACTCATCCATGCTGCCGTCGGCAACTTTCACGCCGTTTTTCATGACGATGATGCGGTCGGCGTGGCCGTCAAGCTCGGCCAGTGCGTGGGTGCTGAGTAATACGGTTGCGCCGCGCCCATTGAGTTCGCGCACAACTTCATAAAACATTTGGCGTGAAGCCGGGTCAAGGCCTGTGGTCGGTTCGTCAAACAATAAGACTTTAGGCTCACCCAACAAGGCCTGTGCCAAAGCGAGACGCTGGCGCATACCTTTGGAGTAAGTGCCGACACGGCGGCGTGCCGCTTGAGAAATGCCGACACGCTCGAGCAATTCACGGTTTTTACTCAGGGGCTGTTTTTTAAGTTTGGCATAGAAATCCATGGTTTCGATACCGGTCAATGAAGGGTGCAATGCAACCGTTTCAGGCAGGTAACCGATTTGGCTGCGACGCTGCGCGCCTGCTTTACTGCCGGTCGGCTCTCCCAAAAGCATCACTTCGCCCTTGGTCGGCGTAATCAGGCCGAGTATCAGCTTCATAATGGTAGATTTGCCTGCACCGTTGTGTCCTGCCATGCCGACGCTCTCGCCAGCCTTGAGAACCAGATCGACTTGATTGACGGCCTTTTGGCTGCCAAACTGCTTGGTCACGTTTCTCAATTCAACGTGGTTGGTACTGCTCATGGATATTCCTCTAGTGAATGTTTCAGACGGCCTTTGATATTGGGCCGTCTGAAAGGTTACATATTGGCATTTCCGCCTGTCAGCGCACCGTTTTCGGCATTACCCCATTCGGATTGGTGCGTTTTTGCTTCATGCAGCAATTCGTCCTTCATGGCTTCGTATTTGGTTGTCGTTTTATTGCGGACAGGGTTCATCAAAGGCTTGCTGTCAATTACGCCGCCAGGCAGGATGGCGGGAAATTGCGATTGCGCCCATTTGACAATACTGATGGCAGGGCTGTTCATCAATAACCGGGCGACGGGCGCACGCCAGATGATTTGGTCAATAATCCCGTTGGGACGGTAGGCACTGTCGCCGAAGCCGTCGCCGTCAAGGTCAAAGGCGCTGTTATCACTCCAATAGTTGCCGCGACCACCCTCGCCCCAATCAAGGAAACGGGTGCTGACGTATTTGACTTGGCTTTCGTTGTTGATAAACGAATTATTGAACAGGCTTGTGCCTTCAATGGCCGCGGTAAAGTGAATACCGATTTGACAGTTTTCAAAATGGTTGTCGAAAATTTTATTGTAGTTGGCATTGTAGGCAAACACGCATTTGCCTGCCTTGTTGATCACATTATCGTGAATTTCGGAATAATTGACGTAGTTGAGCATAATGCCTTGGTCGCGGCTGCCAACGGCAATGTTGCCATACACTTTCAGGCGTTCGGAAAACATCAGCACATAACCCATGTTGTTGCCGACGGAGATATTGTTGCTGACTTCGCTGTCATTGGTGTACATATAATGGACGGCAAAGCGCAAGTCACTAAAGCGGTTGCCTTTGTAGGTATTATGGGTACTGGTATTTGAAAAAATACCGTCACGGCCTTTGGAAATATCGTTATCGACCACTTGCGCACCGGGCGCATTCCAGACAGTTACGCCGTTGCCGCGTTCGTTGATGCGCAGGGTTGCATCGCCGATGATTTTATTTTCCCGCACCATGGATTCTGCCGCACCGTGAATATATACGCCGACAGAATTGTCGATGATGTTGTTATGCTCCACCAGCGCGCGCGTTGCCGTCTCTTCTAAATAGATACCGGCATCCATTGCCGGCAAACTCATGCCGGAATGGGAAACAGTCAGATTGCGCAAAGTTACATCAGGCGCATGAACGGCAACCGTCCTCCCGCTCCGGTCGCCAACAATCTTGGCGGAACGGTCGGCAGGGCCTTCGATGGTAATGGGTTTGTCGATATAGAGTTTGGTTTTGTATGTACCGGAGGCAAGCTTGAGCGTATCGCCGGCTTGGGCGCGCGCCAAAGCATCATTGAGATTGTCTTGTGCGGATACGTTGATGACTGCAGCAAAGGCCGTCTGAACCATGCTGCCAAGCAGCAATACGAGTGCGGCACGTTGCCATTTGGAACGATGGATTTGTGTGTGCGTCATAATCATATCTCTGTTTCAGACGGCCTGCTTGCCGCATGATAAACTGATGCGGAAACAGGTATTTTGGTGTTATAGCAAAGCTGTCTGATGATGGCTTTCATTTTGTGGCCATATCGGCCGACAAACAACTTTGCTATAAAGGCCGTCTGAAAGAATGTTTTTTCAGACGGCCTGAAGAATTAAATCATCAAACCGAAATTATTTTGGTTTAACAATCATTTGGCCAGACATTTCCATATGCAATGCGTGGCAGAACCATTGGCAGTAGTACCAGTGTACACCTGGACGGACAGCCTTGAAGGTTACAGAAGATGTAGCTTGCGGGCCAATCTCCATAGCAATGCCATAACCTTCCAAAGTAAAGCCGTGAGTCAAGTCTTCAATGGTCTCAACGTTGGTTACATATACGGTAACTTCGTCGCCTTGGTTCACTTCAAATTGAGGAACGCTGTAAGCAGGCGCAACGGCAGTCATGTACACGCGTACTTTGTTGCCTTCACGTACGACTTTGGCAGCTTTTTCCAGCTCAACACCGTCTTTTTGAGCTTGTTCCAAAGCTTCTTGCCAGAACCATGGGTCTTTGCGGTCCCAAGTTTTGCTTGGGTTCACTTTAGACGCGGCAACCAAGCACAAGTCGTGTGGTTCGGCAAAAGTCGGATTGTCATGCACCAGACGCATTTCGTCGCCGGAGATATCGATCAATTGGTCACACTCAGGTTTCAAAGGACCGGCATTCAAGAAGCGGTCTTTAGAGAACTTGTTCAAAGATACCAACCATTTACCGTCGGCTTCTTTGGTTTCGCCCATGGTAGTGTGGTTGTGGCCCGGTTGATAGTGAACGTCGAGTTTTTGTTTGATCGGATCGATTTTCTCGCCTTTATAGGCTTTAATCGCATCGTCGATGTTCCATTTCACCATTTGGCTGTCGATAAACAATGTGGTATAGGCATTGCCGCGACCGTCAAATGCAGTGTGTAATGGGCCAAGACCCAGTTGAGGCTCGGCTACGACAACATCGCGCTCTTTGATTTTACCTGCAAACAAGTCATCCAGTTTGCTGACATCCAATACGGTAACGGTTGGAGACAGTTTACCGTTGAGCATAATGTATTTGCCGTCAGGGCTTGCATTACAGCCGTGAGGAGAGTTAGGAACCGGGATGTAACGAGTGTATGGAGAGTTGGCTTCCGCACGACCGTCCAACATTTTCACGCCGTTAACCTCTTTGAAGTCGCCTTTTTTGATGCCTTCTTCGATGGCGGCCAGGTTAAATACCACACACCAGTCTTGTTCGTTAGAAGATGCACCTTGTACAGTCAGAGCGCGCTCAGAGTTATAGCAGGTAGAGAAAGAGTATTTACCTTGGTAGTCGGCATCGCCGTTGTCCAAGTTACCGTCTACCAGAACTTGCCATGCGATTTCCATGGTTTCGCCATCAATTGCGGTATAAACGGCATTCCAAGTTTTCGCATCATCCCATTTGCCTACGCCGTCAACTGGAACAATGTGTTCGCCGTTAGCAAAAACATAACCGGTTTTTGGATAACGTTGCGGACGCAGACCGTGGATACCTGAAGCATTAGGAATATCGATGATTTTATCGGTTTTCATTACATCCAAGCGGACGCGGCAAACACGGGTATTTGCTTTATCGTTGGCATATGCATAGCGGCCGTCGTAAGTTTGATCGGTAAAAGACAAGTGCGGGTGGTGCAAGTCGCCGTTAGGGTAGCAGCGCAGACCGCTGTCTTGCAGAAATTTACGGGTTTCCGGCGTAATTTTTTCATTCAAAATACGCAGGCTCTCGTTGGTACGACCCCAACCGGTAGCGCTGTCCATATTGAACACAGGGATACGCATCAATTCACGCATAGAAGGTACGCCGATCAAGCGCATTTCGCCTGATTGACCGCCTGACAAGAAACCGTAGTATTGGTCAAGTTCGCCTGGACCGACTTCGGAAGTTTGTTTGCCCGGTTCGGCAGAATGAGCAGCAGCTTTTTCGGCAGGTGCAGCACCGGAAGCAGCAGCTTTATCACCCTCGCCGTTAGAGCAACCGGCCAAGCCCAACAAACCAGCACCGGCAATACCTGCACCGGAAGCAGCGGCAGTACCTAAGAATGAACGACGGCTTAAGCCGTTTTGTTCTAATTTTTCGTCTGACATACGACACTCCTTGGATAAAATCCGGCGGCCGATTTTTCAGACGGCCTGCCGATGAAAAATTTTCTAAGTCGGGCTGCCGATACAGCCCTCTTTTTTTATTGATAAATTACTACTTGTCGACACTGATTGCCGATTCTTTTTTAACAAACTGGACGACTTGTTCTTGGGCATTTTGCGTCGCTGCCGCATCATGCTGTTCAGCTTTTGCCGCCGCCTGTTTTTGTTTTTTCTTATTCGTTGCCACTACTTGAGGGCAACGCGTATCGTGATGATACATTACCTGACAATGCAGACATTGGATACATTCGTTCGGATGAATGTCGCCTTCAGGTGCGATTGCCTGTACTGGGCATTCGTGTGTACAAATCTGGCATGGGTTACCGCACATTTTATAACGGCGCAGCCAATCAAACACACGGAAGCGGCCCGGCAATGCAATACCTGCACCCAAAGGACACAGATAACGGCAGAAGAAACGTTCGATGAACAAGCCTGCAATCAGCAAAGCGGCGGCGAACAGAACAAACCACCATTCACGCATGAATTTCAAAATAATTGCAGTTTTGAAAGGCTCAATTTCAGCAAATTTTTCAGCCGTACCCAAATCGTACAGAGAAATTGCCAACAAGGCGAAGAAAATTACATATTTAATCGCACTCAGACGGGTATGCAACAAGTGTGGCACTGTAATTTGTTTCAGACCCAATTTTTTAGCGATACGGTTGGTTAACTCCTGCAATGCACCAAAAGGACACAACCAACCACAGAATGTACCGCGGTTCCACAACAGCATGGTCGCCGCTGTAAAGAGCCACAAAATGAATACCAGCGGATCCATCAGGAAAAATTCCCAGTGGAACTCAGTCAAAACAGCTGAGAACAACGTCAAAGTATTCACTACCGATAATTGTGCCTGAGCATACCAGCCGATATAAAACAGCGTAAAGGTCAGGAAACAAAGACGGAATCGGTCATACCATTTTTCGTAACGGACAATCCAATCTTGGAACAGGAATACCAACAGAAGAATTGTCAAAGCAATACCGACAACCACGATTTGACCTTGTTTGGCTTTCCAAACCTGTTTCCAAAGTTGGTTGGATACGCCTTCCTCAGCCGTTGCATCTTCTGCAATACCTGTACTTTCTTCCGGAGCAGAGGCTGCCACAGCCATCGGCTCAACCGGTGCACTAATTTCAACCGGCGGTGCTTTAGGATCGTCAACGTAGTAGCCTTTTGGCAATTCATAATCCAAATCGGCAGTTACAAATGCCTTATCATTTACGCTCAATACGCGTTGAATCATCAATTGTAAACGCCATGGCTCAGCACCATCAAATTCCACACCTTCGGGAATAGTGAACCAAGAAACTTCTTTAAATGCAGGCGCACCTTCGGCGGATAAAGCAACTACACGTTCATGTTGCGCATCGGTAAAGCGGAAGCTGGTATCGCCTTGAATCATTTCAATACGGTCAAAGATACCGCCGCGGACATAACCCGAACCTTTCCAAGAATAGCGACCCTCGCCGGCCACCATCACGGCTTCTTGGCCAGGTTTCAAACGTTTTTGCAGGTTGTTCCAACCGGCTTCACCTAAAAGGCTTTTACCGATGGAAGGTTGGCTGACCAAGGCAACATACAGATCAATAAATGTATCATTACCATCGCCCTGCTCCGCATGATCTGCCACGCCTGCTTTACCGCTTTTCTCAAACAGTTTATTGATTTCGTCGATAGAAATATGCAGATGACCGACGGCTTTTTGTTCCAAAAGCGCATTCCATGACAGGATATCTTGTTTGTCTTGATTGGCAACACGACGCGGACGAGTTTGAACGGCAGGTTCGGCAGACTGTTCGCCGGAAGCAGCTGCCGTACCGGCTTGAACTGCTTTATCTGTACCCAAATGATATTGATGGATTACTGCTTTAACAGAGCGCTGAATACTGTCATTGATGACCATCAGGGTTACAGTCGCACCACTAATAATATCCCCTGGTGCAACACCTGGTTGAGGCGGGTTTTTAATAAAATTTAAGCCGATATATTTGTCAATGAATTTATCGACACGGGATTGCGGGATACCGATCAACATAATCGGCTCATGGTGTTCAACCAATTTTGCGCCGGCAATAGTACCATCATTGGCCAATGCAACCATCGTATCGATCGGTTTACTCGAATAACCGCGCGTATTGACCACGTCAGTCGTGATATAAACCAAGCCAAGCTGCTCTTCGCCCTTGTACACGCGAGCAACCAAAGGCTTACCTTCCGGTTTGCCGTAGCGATCAGCACCGGGGAAAATTTCAGAAGGCTGAATTTTTGCCAAGAAATCAGGCAAGCGCTCCGCATAAGCAGGCAGGCTTACTATCATCATAGAAAACACAGCAAAAAGCACAAGGATTCGTTTCCAAATGCCACTTAAGCACTTCATTTCAAGACAGGACATGGCTATTCCCGATATATCGATACTCTAAACACTTATATTATATGAATCATCTATCGGCAATAATTTGATTAAAATCAAGTTTACAAATCTTAAAACCAGATTCTACATACTAATAATACTTTAGAACTACATTAAATGAACCTTTTATTATTAGGCATGAAACATAGAAAAATCAACTCAATCCAATAATCATCCCTATATTATTAACTTATTTATAATAATACTCAAAATAATTTCCAAAATTTCATTTAGCATATATTGAATAGAACCTGACTTAAATTTCCATAGGCCGTCTGAAAACGAATATTGAAAATACTTTAACCTACCCCTGCAATGACAAAATACATTTCTTACAAAAACAAAAAGAGCCTGTATAAAACAGGCTCTTTTTCAGACTAATCTTAAGTCAGATTAGAATTTGTGACGCAGGCCAACAGTACCAGCAGTTTTCTCGTATTTGTAGTCGCCTTTGCCTTCTTTCAACCAGCCGGCAGACAACAGGGCAGAAGTGCGTTTAGAGAAGTCGTAGTCAGCACCAACGATAACTTGGTTGTAAGCGCTGTTCTTTTGTTTCACGCCTTCTTCTTTAGCTTTGAAACCGTGAGCGTAAGAAACACGAGGAGTTACGTTGCCGAAGCGGTAAGCAGCAGTTGCACCAACTTCAGTACGTTCGTTTTTCTTAGCACCAGCTACGTCAGCTTTGAAGCCTTCGTATTGACCTACAACAGCAACCATCAGGTTGTTAGCATCGTAACCAGCAGTCAGACGGTGAGCTTGGTGATCTTTGTAAGTACCAGCAGCCAAAGTAGTATTGTGGTTGAATGCATCCAGGTAACCAGAAGTCAAGTCAGCACGTTTAGCATAAGAACCAGCGTAGCGACCGAAGAAACCAGAGTTCTCGTAGTTCAAGCCTAAGTCGTAAGATTCACGGCTTTTCACAGCGTGATCGTATTTATCGCCAGGGTTAGCATTGTCGCGAGGTTGGTATTGTACGCTTGCGCTGAAACCACCAAACACAGGAGTGTCGTAACGTACAGATACTTTACGAGTATCTACACGTTTGATTTTACCCAATTGCAGAGCGTCTGCGTTAGCATTACTAGATTCCCAAGGGTCGAAGCTGTCGCTACTGTTTTTCAGAGAAGTATCCAATTTACCAGCACGAACTTTACCGAAACCGCCTTCCAAGCCCAAGAAAGATTCACGGGTCGCGAAACCAGAATCACCACCGGCGATAGAAGTGTTTTGTTCAACTTGCCAAATAGCATTCAAGTTGCTACCCAAGTGTTCGTGGCCTTTGAAGCCGATGCGAGAACCGTAGTCAGCAATCTCAGTAGCAGTTTTAGAAGTAGTCTTACCTTCTTTTACTTTAGAAATTTCAACGCCGGCTTTAACTTGACCGTACAGAGTCACATCAGCCATAGCTGCAACAGGCAGAGCTGCCAAAGTCAGAGCAATCAGAGATTTTTTCATTGCTGTATTCCTTTTCTATTGTGAAGAAATAACTTAAGCAGACCGGACAATCCGCTTAGGCTTACATTATCGCTGGAATCAGCGATTCCATGACTGTTACTATAATTGCTCCTCTCTAAAAAAACAAACTTTATTCAATCCACCCCCACCACCCTTGAAACCCGGCAAAGGCAAACACAGCCTAAAAAAAGGAAATTTATTATTTAAAATCAATGATAAATTTCTTTTAAAACCAATTGTGCATTTTTACAACACTTTATTAATTTACACATCAATCACGCTATTTTGTTGCTTTTATACCAACAATCCGTCAATTAGGCCGTCTGAAAAACATTACCCGAAACATCCATCCACTCAGGCAGAGGCAGTTTTACCACCCCAAACTCATCAGGATAATCAACGCCTGTCAAATACAGGCCGTCAGACATAAAAGTCGGAGGTGCTTTCAATCTGCTTCTTGCATGAAAGATTGACTGAAATTCATCCACACTGATCCTGCCACTTCCCACATATACCAATGCGCCCATAATATTGCGCACCATATGATGCAAGAATGCATTTCCATGCAAATCAAGGCACAAATAACGAGGAGTCCCACTAATACTTGCCCTATATAGCGTTTTTATAGGCGATTTTGCCTGGCACTCAGCCGCACGAAAGCTGGAGAAGTCATGTTCACCCTCCAATAAAGCAGCAGCCTGCCTCATCAGATTTAAATCTAATTTCAAATGTGTCCACCCTATCCTGCCGACCAACAACGGAGAGCGAACCGGAGATGACTCCAGCAAATAACGGTAATGCCGGCCATAAGCATCAAATCGAGCATTAAAATGAGGTGCAACTTTTTGCGCAAACAATACAGCCACACCGTCAGGCAAATGCGCATTGACTCCACGCACCCACGCTTGCTCCGGACGGCTTACAGATGTATCAAAGTGTACGACCTGAGCTGTCGCATGTACACCCGTATCTGTCCTTCCCGCAACAATAGTATTAATCTGCTCTCCTGCTATTGAAGTTAATGCCTGCTCTAAGGCCGTCTGAACAGTCGGCAGGTCTCCTGCCTGTTTTTGCCAGCCATAAAAACGGCTTCCGTCATAAGATAGGGTTAAAGCCCAACGCTGAACGGAATGTCCTGTTGTATTCGTTTGTTCGGTCATTTTTGATACTTCTTATAAATGGATATTGTTGCCCACGCTCAAATAACAGATATTAAAAGGCGTGATCATCACACGCCTCTCATCATGTATTTCAGACAGCCTTATCTTCGTCCACCATAGAACTGCCATGCAATACTGTCATATCTAAAAATGGATTCAGCCCAAATCTCATTTTTTAATTTACCATAAAAAAGATGCCGTCTGAAACGGCATCTTCATTTAACTGACACTTATGCGCCAAGTTCTTTCATCAGTTTTTGGGCTTTATGCAGAATATCGCCTTCAGCCTCCTCAATCAGCCCTTGCAATGTTTCTCGAGCCGCTTCAGGATCACCGATTTCGATATACATCTTAGCCAAATCATATTTGGCTTCAAGCGGTGCAGTCATGCCAACTGATTCTGAAACAAAGCCTCTTTCACTATTGCTTTTATCGGCGGCTACTGAAACATCTTCAGCTCCCCATTCCAATGCACCTTCTTCAATCACAAACTCAGAAGCAGCTTCTTCTTTCTCTACTTCTTCTTTGGTTCCTTGAATTTGCAAGTCTTGATCTTGCTTGACCTCGAATGGCAACGCATGACCGTCTGAAGCTTCAGGGGTTTCTATCATAAACTCGAGTGGCTCTTCATTTCTTGACTCGGAGACTTTTTTCTCTGCCGCCAAATCAAACTCAGCAAATGTATTTGCCTGCTCTTCTTTACGTTCAGGCATAACAACAGATACTGGCTGATACGGATTTTCTGGTTCAGGCTCGTACACGCTTTCCGTTGATTCGATATTGTCCCAATCAGCATGGCGACGTTGCTCTGTCTCAACATCATGCGTTACTGCACCTGAAAGAATACCTGCCTGACTATTGTCAATCTTACCCAAATCAAGTTTGACATCATTAATATTGGAAGATTCTTCTACTTCATTGATAACCACATCATCTTCAAAATCGTCTTCAATCAGCAGGCCGTCTTGAGTTTTTTCAGACGGCGTTACTTTAGTTGCAGCAACCGCAGCAGCTGAAGCAGCAACATCTTTCTGTACAGCCTTCTCTTCATCTTTACGGCTTACAGGTGACGCTTCCGGCTCATCTTTACGTTTACCCGCAGCTTTTAACAACAACCAAGCAGCAATAAGGGCTGCACCGCCTGCCAATAACCATTTCCATAAATTGCCGTCTGATTCGCCTTCTGTTTGCTCCGCGACAGAATCCGTGGTTGCAACAGGCTCAGAAGCCATTACGTTCTCTTGAGCATCAGAAGCCATAGCTTCTTGAATATCGGACGCAGGAACAGTCGATGCGGCATTTTCATTAACAGCTGCAGATGCTGCTTGTTCTGTTTGTTCAGCTGAAGCTTGTTTCACTTCTTCCTGCTGCTGTGTATTTACGCCAGCATCTTTAACCTGGGCTTCAGTTTGAGTCTCAGGCTGAACAACAGGTTTTTCTGTTTTAGCTTCTGTTGCATTAACGGTTTCATTGCCTTTTTCTGCCGCTGTATTGGTTTTAACAGGCGCAGAAGCAGCCAAACGTTGCAATTCGCTACGATTTGGAATATTCAGCACTTTACCTGCCAACATACGGTTGGCATTATTATCAATAAACACATCCGGATTGGCATTTACCAAAGCCTGGATAGTTTGATCCAAGGTCATACCCTGCGGACGGATGCTGGACGCAATAGCAATCAGGGTTTCACCCGTACGCACCAAATGCTGTCTGCCTGAACGTGCAGCTGTGTCGTTTTTAGCAGGGGCCGTCTGAACTTGTTTTTTCTCAGCCTTACGCTGCACATCCTTACGCGCTTGAGCTGCCTGATTACCTGCTGCTTTATTGTTTTTAGTTGCAGGCTGTTGGGCATTGCGTGTCGGCTCGAAGGATTGGGATTCGGCAGCTTGACGGGGGCGGACGGATGCCGCATCTTTAGCGTCGTATCCGGCCGGATCGATGATGGCAGTGTATTCACGCGATTGCGCGCCGACACCTACTTGGAAAACCAAAACAGGATCTTTAATGGCTTTGGAAGAACGAATCGTAACGACTGCCTTATCGCCTGATTTGCGTACCGCCGCGCGCAAATTGCCATTTGAAATAGTGGCCTTACCGTCATTAAGCAGAGCCTGAGCTTCCTCGCCAGTCACAGTGATACTACCTGTAAAAGGCTCACCCAAATGAGATTGAACGTTCAAACCGCCCAAACCTGCAGAAGCGCTGAGCGATGTCATTAAAGCGATAGAAGCTGTAATTAATTTAATATTGTGATGTTTTTTCAAAACTGATCCCCTGTTCGGAAATTATGGTACTAACCAATATGCGCGCATTTAACCATATATTTACTAGATATTACGTCATGATATATTTTTAACCCATTTCTGCCAAGCAATACAGGCCACTCAGCCTGAAATTCCTTAGTAAATCTATTACTTTTGCATGCTTGTGTTTCTTTTTTACAAATTTCTCTAACCCAAAACAAATATTTTATATAAATATATGCGGCATTAAAGTCATGAGGGAAGGTGCAAAAAAACACATCTGCCTGTATGATTAGCATTTACTCAATTAGTTTCACCATTAACATATGAAAGTTTTGAGCGACTTATTCGCCGTATTCTTATTTTTCATTACATACATCATCACCAAAGACATGATTGCCGCAACGGCTGTTGCGGTTGTAGTCGGCATAGCCCAAGCTGCGCTGACCTTTTGGAAACACCGCAAGCTGGACACCATGCAATGGATCAGCCTGATTTTGATTGTCTTTTTTGGCGGTGCAACGATTTTACTGAAAGACAACCGCTTTATCATGTGGAAACCGACCGTTCTGTTTTGGATCGGCGCGATCGTCATGCTGTTCAGCCACCTTGCCGGTAAAAACGGGCTTAAAGCCGTCATGGGCAAAGAAATGCAGCTCCCTGATTTTGTATGGACACGCCTGACTTATGCATGGATTGGCTTCCTGATTTTTATGGGTGCGGCCAACCTCTTTGTCTTTACGTATTTTCCAAACCAATGGGTCAATTACAAACTGTTCGGCACATTGGGTTTCACAATCATTTTTTCCATCGCACAGGGTATGTATCTGATGCGTTTCCAGTCTAAGGAGGATCAATAATGGAATATTTCATGCTTTTGGCTACTGATGCCGAAGATGTCCACGAAGCACGCATGGCGGCCCGCCCTGCTCATTTGGCACGCTTGGAAGAATTGAAAGCGCAAGGCCGTCTGCTGACTGCCGGCCCCAATCCTTTACCAGATAATCCAGAACGCGTTTCCGGCAGCCTGATTGTGGCTCAATTTGAATCTTTGGACGCTGCACAAGAATGGGCAGAACAAGACCCTTACGTTGATGCCGGCGTATACGCAGAAGTATTGATTAAACCCTTTAAAGCCGTGTTCAAATGAGCAATATTCGTCAAATTATCGAGGAACGCCTGCGAACGCTTGAGCCTGAGTTCTTCGATTTTGAAGATGAAAGCCATCTGCATGCCGGCCATGCCGGTAATAAAGGCGGCGGGCATTACGCCATAGTGGTGGTCAGCAACGCATTTGAAAACATTGGCCGTCTCCAGCGGCAACGTATGATTAAACAGCTTTTGCAGAACTTGTTTTCAGACGGCCTAATTCATGCACTCAGTATCAAAGCAGCTACGCCAGACGAATACTTCCATTAAGATTACCGCCTAAACTTTGATTTCTAATCATTAATTCATTTCCAATCATTAATTTAAACGAGAAATACGATGAAAAAAACCTACTTTGCTTCAACCTTGATGCTTGCCCTGACTTCCGGCACCCTGTTTGCCCAAACTTTGGTTACCATCAACGGTCAAGCCATCGACAGCAGCGTTATTGATGACCAAGTTGCTTCCGTACGCGCCAGCAACCCGAACGTTCAAGACACTCCTGAATTGCGTCAAATGCTGACTGAACGCCAAGTTATCAGCACTGTTGTTACCCAAGAAGCCAAAAAATTAAAACTGGATCAAAGCGCTGAATTCAAAGCTGCATTGGAGCAAGCGCGTGCCGATGCCGCCAAGCAAGGTGCAGATAAAAAAGCCACATTCAAAACCGAATGGGCAGTTTTTGAAAATGATTTGTTAGGCCAAGCTTTCGCGGCACATATCGTCCGTCAATATCCTGTCCAAGAAAAAGATGTCAAAGCCGCTTACAACGACTTCAGCAACTTCTATAAAGGTACTCAGGAAGTCCAACTGGGCGAAATCGTGACCGACAGCAGCAGCAATGCCCAAAAAGCCATTGCCGATTTGGACGCGAAAAAGAGCTTTGTTTCGGTATTGAACCAATACTCAATTGACGAAGCGGCCAAAAAAGCCGGCGGTATCCCTAAAGCTTATGTTCCGCTTAAAGATTTGCAAGAATCAGCGCCTCCGCTTTACGCTGCTGTTAAAGACCTGAAAAAAGGTGCACACACTAAAACGCCGCTGCAAAACGGTAATTTGTACGCCGTTTTCTACGTCAATGACCGCCGTAACGTTACCGTACCTTCTTACGAAACCGCTAAAAACGAGATTGGCAGCGACTTACAGGCAGCCCGTGTTGATGCTGCCATTCAATCATTACTGAAAAAAGCCAGCATCAAAGTCAACAAATAATATAACGTGCCCGCCGTGATAGCGGCGGGCAATAAGGAACTCACATGAACATCAAGCCCAAAACTGCCGTTTTGGCTATCCTCGCCCTATCAACCGTCGGCTTGGCAACCGCCAAAGCACCTGAAATCGATCCCGCGCGTATCGACAGCATGGTCGCCGAAGTGTTGAGACAGGCCGATCAACGTCCCAACCAGACTGCCAAACCCGATGGTCAGGCAATCCGCAAAGATGTGGTTACACGTTTGCAGACTTTGGAAATTTTGAAAAATGAAGCCATCAAGGCCGGTTTGGACAAAGATGCGGAAGTGCAGAATCAGTTTAAAAACGTTGAGGCTGAGTTTTATGCCAACCAATACGCTGCTTATCTAGAACGCCAAACTGTGGTTGACGATGCCGAGTTGCGCCGTTTCTACGACCAGCAAACACGCGTTATCAAGCTGCAACAAGTCAACTTTGCGTCAGCCGAAGAAGTACGCGCCGCGCAAGAACTGCTGCTCAAAGGCTTGTCATTCGAAGAGCTGATGAAGCGCTATCCTAACCCAGAACAAGAATTTGACGGCTTCATCTCTCCGCAGCAGCTCTCTCCTCAACTGGCTACCGCTTTTGCCGACTTGAACCGAGGCGATGTAACGCATGAACCAGTTGTAATAGGAAACCGTTTTTACCTATTTAAACTCAGTGCAGTAGAACGCGATTCTAAAGCAAAACCTTTCGAACTGGTGCGCAATCAGCTTGCCCAAGCTGTCAAACGGCAAAAAGTCGAGAATCAGATCGAACGTATCTTGAAAAACAACGGCATTAATCCGTAAATTAATTCAATAGTTTCAGGCCATCTGAAACCATATTTGAACACAGAGGGCGTATCTTACGCCCTTTTCTACAACTCCTTGTATTCACAAAACATCATGCGCGCCGTTATCCAAAAAGTTACCCATGCCAAAGTTGACGTTTTGTCCGAAAACTCCTGCGAAACCTGTGGCGAAATCAACAACGGATTTATGATATTGCTCGGCGTTACCCACACCGATACAGAAGTAGACGCCAAATACATTGCAGACAAAACTGCCAATCTGCGTATCTTTGAAGACGAAAACGGCAAATTAAATTTATCGCTCAAAGATGTCGGCGGCTCGATATTATTGGTTTCCCAGTTTACCCTTTACGCCGATGCGCGCAGCGGCCGCCGCCCTTCTTTCTCCAATGCCGCGCCCGCAGAACAAGCAGATAAACTTTATCAATACACCGTACAACTTCTACTCAAACATGGCTTGACAGTCGAAACCGGCAGATTCCAAACCCATATGCAGGTCTCCCTTTGCAATGACGGGCCGGTTACCTTACTGCTTGATTCGCAAAAAACATTCTAAATCCCATCAAAAAAGGCCGTCTAAAATATTTCAGACGGCCTGAGACCTTTGCAAAATTCCTTTCCTTCCAACAGCCAAAATCCAAACACAGGTTTTCGGCTGTTTTTGTTTCAAATATCCACTGATTCTACCCAAATCCCCCCTTAATCCTCCTTGGATACCTGATAATCAGGCATCCGGCCGCCTTTTAGGCAGCAACAGGCGCACTTAGCCTATTAGCTGCTTTCAAAAGGTTCAAACACAT
This sequence comes from Neisseria sp. P0001.S005, assembly GCF_051963715.1. NCBI lineage: Bacteria > Pseudomonadati > Pseudomonadota > Betaproteobacteria > Neisseriales > Neisseriaceae > Neisseria > Neisseria sp. P0001.S005. The sequence continues at coordinate 17,791 of NZ_JBQCTZ010000061.1, forward strand.
CGCCTTCAGATGGCTTTGTGCACTCACTTTGCTCAGTCCGAAGTAGGCTGCCCGGGCATAGCGGAATTTACGGTGCAGCGTACCGAAGCTTTGTTCAACCACATAACGGGTCTTCGACAAATACCGGTTACGTTTGGTTTGCACTTCCGTCAGCGGATGGTTGCGGTGGGCTTTGCGCATAATGCCGTCCTGCAGCCGATGCTCTTTCAGATGTTGCCGGTTTTCCTCACTGTCATAGCCTTTGTCGGCATAGACGGTCGTACCTTCGGGCAGTCCTTCCAACAAAGGCGACAGGTGTTTGCACTCATGGGCATTGGCGGGGGTAATGTGCAGTTTCTCGATATAGCCTTCCGCATCAGTACGGGTATGTTGTTTGTAACCGAGTTTGTATAAACCGTTTTTCTTTGTCCAGCGGGCATCGCTGTCTTTACTCGGTATGGTTTGGCCACTGACTTGTCCTTCTTCATCGACTTCTATGGCCTGACGCTGTTTGCTGCCGGTGGTCTGAATAATGGTGGCGTCAATGACGGCGGCGGATGCTTTCTCTACTTTTAGGTTTTTTTCGGTCAGTTGGCGGTTAATCAGTTCCAGCAATTCGGACAGGGTGTTGTCTTGCGCCAGCCAGTTGCGGTAGCGGCATAA
>NZ_JBQCTZ010000062.1:0-18425 GCF_051963715.1 Neisseria sp. P0001.S005
TTGAAGTGATTGCTTAAATGTAAAGGGTAGGGTCGAGGCCGTCTGAAAAGGAAATTGTTGACAAGTTTTGATATGATAGTTTTGAAATTATTTTGTGAAACAAAGAATTGGTATTGCTTTGTTTTCAGACGGCCTTGTATTTCCGGATTTTTCGTGCTTGCACAATGTGCAAGGCGGTTCTACAATTTCTTCATACCCACCGAATAAGAAAGAAGGCCGCCATGTCCGCACACCCGATTTACAATTTTTCCGCCGGTCCTGCCGTATTGCCGGAAGCGGTATTGCGTACCGCGCAACAGGAAATGCTCGACTACAACGGTACGGGCTTCCCCGTGATGGCGATGAGCCACCGTTCGGATATGTTTTTGAGTATTCTGCATCATGCCGAACAAGACTTGCGCCAGCTTTTGAATATTCCGTCCAATTATAAAATCCTGTTTTTACAGGGCGGTGCGACCACGCAATTCAATATGGCGGCCATGAATTTGGCGCACGGTTTTGCGACTGCCGACGCGGTGGTAACGGGCAACTGGAGTCGTATTGCCTATGAACAGATGAGCCGTTTGAGCAATGCCGAAATCCGTTTGGCCGCGCATGGCGGCGAGCAATATGCCTATAAAAACCTGCCTGCGGTTGAGGATTGGGATGTCAACCCGAATTCTGCGTTTGTTCATTTTGCGATTAATGAAACCGTAAACGGCTTGCAGTATCAAAACGTCCCCAAACTTTCAGACGGCCTGCCACCGTTGGTGTGCGATATGTCGAGCGAGATTTTGTCGCGTGAGTTTAATGTATTCGATTACGGCTTGATTTATGCCGGCGCGCAAAAAAATATCGGCCCTGCCGGTGCGACCGTGGTCATTATCCGCGAGGATTTACTGGAGCGTTGTCCGAACGATATTCCCGATGTGTTCAACTACCGTTCGCACATCAACCGCGACGGTATGTACAACACGCCGTCCACCTATGCGATTTATATGTCGGGTTTGGTGTTCCGCTGGCTGCAAACGCAGGGAGGTGTGAAAAAAATTGAAGCAGTCAATCGAATAAAGGCACAAACCTTGTATGAGACGATAGACGGCAGCGGCGGTTTTTACATTAACGATATCCATCCTGATGCGCGCTCCAAAATGAACGTGGTCTTCAAAACCGCAAGCGAAGACTTGGACCGCCGCTTTGTGTTGGAAGCCGAGTTACAGGGCTTGTGCCTGCTCAAGGGTTATAAAACCGTCGGCGGTATGCGTGCCAGCATTTACAATGCGATGCCGCTTGAAGGTGTGAACGCGTTGGCCGACTTTATGAAAGATTTCCAACGACGTTATGGTTAAGACTTAAGATCAAAAGGCCGTCTGAAACTGGGTTTCAGACGGCCTTTTGATTTGAACAAGCCTTATTCGGTGACTTCTTCAGTGATGCTGTCGCGGTAAATAGTGCTGTCGTAAGTCGGAACAGGAGGCGGCTGCAGGTTGTTGAGCGTCAGCGCGGACGGGTTCAGCGTCGGGTAGCCGCTGAAGGTGACGGAATAACCGCCGTTGCCAGTACTGCGGACTTTGGCATGCGCGCCCAACGGGAAAGTGGTTTTGTTGGTGATGTGGCCGAATGGGAAACCGGTCAACACAGGAATCTTGGCGGTACGTGAAATGTGGTTGACGACGGCGGAGAAATCGTAGCTGGAGTCGTACACGTCGCGGATGGTGCCCATGCGGAAATCGCCGAAGATGATGGCGCGTTGTTTTTGCAAAACACCTGACAGATAAAGCGTATTGAGCATGCGCTCAATGCGGTAGGGTTGCTCGCTGACGTCTTCGATGAAAAGGATGCCGCCTTGAATATCGGGCATGTAAGGCGTACCGGCAAGGGAGGCGAGAACGCTGAGGTTGCCGCCCCACAATGTGCCTTCGACGTTGACATCGGCGCGTTGGATGGTCGGAACATCAACGATGTTGACGTTGTTGGTCGTGCCGCGGATGAAAGAATCCATGGTAAAGACGCTGGGGTCTGCTTTGCCGAATTCGCTATACACCATCGGGCCTGCAAAGCTCATCATATTGCCTTTGGCCAACAGGGCGAGTTGGACGGCGCACACGTCGCTGAAACCGAAGAATAATGTGCCGCGTTCGCGCATTCTGGCGCCGAGTGAGGCAAAGTCAATTTGCGGCAGGATGCGTGCCGCGCCGTAGCCGCCTCGCAGGCCCATCAAGACTTTAGGCGTTTCGATACGGCCGCTGGCAACTTCTTGAAAGTCGGCGGCGCGTTGGGAATCGCTACCGGCAAAGCGTTGGTAACGGCGGCTGCCTGCCTGTTGGTTGGTCACGGTAAAGCCTGCGTTGTAGAGGCGGGTCAGGCCGGTGGTCACGCGGTTGGGGTCTTCAGCGAAGCCTGACGGCGCAACAACGCGCAGGAGGTTGTCGCCGGAACGTGGTGGATGGGATTGCTTAGGTTGCACGGTTTTGGCTTTCGCGGTGGTGGAAGTGGTTTGGGTTTGCGGCGTGGTGGTCGTGCCTGTGCCGCAGGCTTGCAACAACCCTGCGCCTGCCGCGGCAGAGCAGGTGCGCAGGAAATGGCGGCGCGTGGTGGAAGTCATTGAGGTTTTCCTTTCGTTATATGTTCAGACGGCCTGAAGCTTGGCGTGTTGGACCTTACAGGCCGTCTGAAAGTTTAAGCGATTAAGTTTTTGATTTGTTCCGGCCAATTTTCGGGCAGGGTCATGCCGTGTTCGCGGACGGGTGCGGCCCAAATCGGCGCGGGGAAGTTGGCGTCGTTTTCAAAGCGGGCGATAACGTGCCAATGAAGATGGGGCACAACATTGCCGAGGCTGGCCAAATTGATTTTGGCCGGGCGGAAGACTTGGCGCATTGCGGCTTCAACTTGATACACCATTTCCATGATTTCGTTGCGTTCGGCAGGGGAAAGGTCGGTCATCTCGGAAACATGGTTATTCCAAATAACGCGGCAGAATGCCGGTGCGCCGGCTTCGTTGTGGACGGCGATAACGCGCAGGTTTGGGGTTTGCAGCAAAATATCTTCGTTGTCGGCAGTGCAGATGGGGCAGGTCATGGTTTTTTCTTTCTCAGTCTGAATAGGAATCGGGTGATTGCCATCAGGATTTTTAGAACGAGGTAAATGGCACTCAGAGATATGAATGCGAAAAGCCACGGTTCAGGTGTAAATCACCAAAATAAATAGGAGGGCGTGATTCAGTCGGCACATTCTTCGGCACTTTAAAACAACGGCTTGAGATGTTTGAGTGCAGTCATGGACGCAGTGTTATGCAAATTTTGCTGCACCGCGGTTGGCAAGCTCGTCGGCTTTTTCGTTTTCTGGGTGTCCGGCATGGCCTTTTACCCACGTCCAGCGGACATCGTGTTGTTGAACCAGACTATCTAGCTCTTTCCATAAATCATCGTTTTTGACCGGTTTCTTGGCGGCGGTTTTCCAACCGTTTTTTTTCCAACCGTGTATCCAGCTTTCCATGCCGTTTTTGACGTATTGCGAGTCGGTGCAGATGACGACTTGGCAGCGGCGTTTTAAGGATTTCAGGCCTTCGATGACGGCGGTCAGCTCCATGCGGTTGTTGGTGGTTTCGGCTTCGCCGCCGAACAATTCTTTTTCGTGTAAGCCGTAGCGCATAAATACACCCCAGCCGCCTGCGCCGGGGTTGCCTTTGCATGCGCCGTCTGTGTAGAGGTAAACGGGTTTATCCATGGGCATGTCTTTGTCGAATAAGGCGGTATCATAACATAAGGCCGTCTGAAATATCGGCAAATACGGTTTGCGCGTGTAAAATACCCTGCACTTATCACTCGTTAAGTGGTGCAGGATTGGCGTTAGTTAATAAGGCTATAAATCCAAGATTATAAATGCGGTTAATTAATCGGAAGATATAGCTAATTTAGGAGCAAGTCGAAATAAAAGATTAAATGAAAGGATTTCTAATTTCCCAAAAGATCATTACATCAACGAACAAGCAACTAAAAATGTTCATAATGTAATGTAATGTAATTATTTGATTTTAAGTGGAAAAAATATGAAAATTATATTTGAGTATTATTTTAATGAAGTAAAAAAAGAATTTATTCCAACATGTAACTCAGAGTTTAAGGGGGATTATACGCCGTTAATATCCTATTTGAATGATGACTTGGGAGATAAACGTGAATATAAAGAATTTCTCAATAATATTCTGAATATTTTGATAAATAATAGAGAAGAGGATATATCTTCTAATTCTTGGGGCGTAGATGTAGTAGGAGATGATGTTTATATATTTTTTTTATATGATTCAGATAATAAACAATATCAAATTAAACTACCTAAAATAGAGTTTATTTTTATTATTAGGCGATGGATTGATTTTTTAAATAAATCGATTAAGGACCCAAACTACCAAGAAATTATCGACTCAGAGGATGCTTATAAATGACAGTCATGATCGGTGGCCATTCCGCCTTAGGTAAGATACGTGTTGATCAGATATTATACACTTATCCAAATGGCGTATATTTTGCACAGATTTCCGCTTTTGATAGTGAAACTAATCAATATATTGTTAAAACTAACAATAATGGGGAGACCTTGATGTTTCCTCAAACGTGGACGGCAGATCGCATTAAAGTTGAAATTAATTCTGCTTATATGAATCAAGTAGATGATTTAGATCCTATTCGTAAAGCTGAAGGTATGTGGGTTGGCATTTCAAATTCAGGTGTGCGTATAGAAGGTTATACCTATCCTGTCGTCACTGCTTTTCCAAGTGCTGAGCAGGAGTAAAGATGAAACTTATTTTTACGTATATTCAGCATAAAGGGCAAATTATTCCGGCTTGCCATTTAGAGGGAAATCACCAATTAAATCCATTGACCGGTTATTTGAATGATCCAATGGGTGGTCCAAATTATTTCTCTTTTTTGGATCATTCATTGTCAATCTTAACAGATGAGACGATTCAAGAAGCGGATATTTCTTCCAATTCTTGGGGTGTTGAGGTGATGAACAATCAAGTGAATTTTTATTTTCTCTTTGCTCAAGGAGAGGAGTCACTTTATCTCACTTTGACTCGTGGAATTATGGTTGATGTGTTAAGGTTATGGCTGATTTTCCGAAGCCAAGAACCTGAAGAAGGCTTAATACAGCGCTTAGAGTTTTAGATTGGAAGGACGGTCAATTATTAAAGAGTTTTAAAATATCTCAAAAATTGACTGCATTTTATTGCCATTCAGAAAGCCTTGGCAGAAGCTGTGTTGAAACCGTCAAAATAGAAAGGAAACATGATGAGCGAACAGCAAGAATTGTTTTGTTACAAACAGATGCCGGTGTGGACGGCGGACGAGATTCCCGAAGCATTGTTGTCCAAACACAATACCGCCGCCGGTACTTGGGGCTGCCTCAATGTCCTCCAAGGCCGTCTGAATTTCAATGAAGTGGACGAAGCGGGCAATGTTACGGCCACGCACGAGCTGACGCCTGAAAGCGATGATTGGATTATCCATCCGCAAGCATGGCACTTTATCGCGCCGCAAACGCAAGACACGGAAATCCAACTGTCGTTTTATTGCGAGGCGGCGGACTATTTCAATAAGAAATACGGCATGAGCGCGACACATTCGGCCGTCCGCGCCGCCGAAGGCATCGTGCCTGTCGGCAAGGTTTTGGATATGGGCTGCGGTCAGGGCCGCAACGCGCTGTATTTGGGTTTGAAAGGTTTTGACGTTACCGCTGTCGATAATAATCCGAACGCGGTTCAAAATGTGGAAGAGCTGGCGCGTATCGAAGAACTGAATGTCCGCGCGTTTGAATACGACCTCAACGCCGCCAATATTCAGGAAAACTTCGATTATATGGTGGCGACCGTGGTATTTATGTTCCTGATGCCGCGTTACGTTCCTGACGTGATTGCCAATATGAAGGAACACACCAACCCAGGTGGCTACAACTTGATCGTTTCTGCGATGGATACGGAAGATTTCCCTTGCCCGATGCCGTTCCCGTTCAAGTTTGGCGAGGGCGAGTTGCGCGAATACTATAAAGATTGGGAATTGGTGGAATACAAGGAAGAGCTGGGCTCGATGCACGCGAAAGACGAATTCGGCAATCCGATTCAGTTTAAATTCGTTACCATGCTGGCGAAGAAACCGCAATAAAGGTTTTGCCGTCAAAAGGCCGTCTGAATTCAGTTTTCAGACGGTCTTTGTCGTAATCAATCCACAATCTTTTTACCTAAAATCACGACGTCTGCCAACATGGTGTCCAAATCGCAGACTTGCGGCAGCCGCCCCCATTCTTCAAAACCGAAACGGTGAAACAGGTTCAGGCTCGGATAGTTGTGGCCGAACACAAGCGCGATGACGTTGTGGATGCCTAAGGAAGGTGCGCGTTCGAGCATATGCCGCAACAGGATTTTGCCCACGCCTGCGCCGCGCATATCGTGGCGGACATAAACGCTGACTTCCGCACTGATGTGGTAGGCGTAGCGCGGATGGTAGTCGCTGAAACTGCCCCAGGCCAATACGGTGCCGTCGGCATCGTAAAGGGCGTAGATCGGGCGTTTGTCCGTGTGTGCGGCAAACCATATTTCGCGTTCGGCAACCGTGGTCGGCGATAAATCGGCCGTAGATTGGCGCGTGGCCACGGTGCTGTTGTAAATATCGACGATGGCGGGCAAGTCTTGGCGCAGGGCAGGGCGGATGGTGTATTGCATTTCAGACGGCCTGTTATTGAATCAGTTTGGAGATAGTCTTAAAGGCCGGATGTTTGGCATCGCCGAGCAGTTGGAACAAAATACTTTCGACATTGGAAACGGTAATGCCCTGACGGCTCATTTGCGCCAAACCATTGTCGCGGTTGGCCGTTGTACGCGAGGCGGTGCATTCGAAAGGCAGGGATACGGCGTAACCTTGCGCCTTCAAATCCAAGGCCGTCTGAAGCATACAGATATGCGCTTCCGCCCCCACCAAAATAACGTTTTTAATGTCGTTTTTGCGTAATATTTCCTGAATTTCGGGTAAAAACGCCGAAAATCGGGTTTTCTCGACAACAGGCGTACCTTCTGGCAACAGCAGCGATACGGCGGATACGGTGTTGCCCAAACCTTTCGGATATTGTTCGGTTACGGCAAAGGGTACGTCCAAAGCCGTCAAGCCTTGAATCAGCAGGCGGCAGCGTTCCAACATTTCGTCCGCGCCGGAAAGGGCGGGCAGCAGGCGTTCTTGAATATCGACAATCAGACAAAGCGTATTTTTTGGGATCATGGCTTTTCCTTTCAGACGGCCTTTACAGCAAAATCGTTGAATCAGAATGCAATCATATAACAAGCCGCTGGAAAAGTATTGCAGCTTGCCCTGTTTTAAAGCCCGAAATTCTTTTAAAATACCGCCTGATTTGAATTGATAGAGACCGACAACATGAATTTATACCAAACCGTCGAACGTGAAGCCCAAGCAGCCTTTGCCGCTGCCGGTTTGTCCGACAGCCCCGTCGTATTGCAGGCGGCGAAAAATCCCGATTTCGGCGATTTCCAAATCAACGGCGTGATGGGGGCGGCGAAAAAAGCCAAACAAAATCCGCGTGAGTTGGCGCACAAGGTCGCCGAAGCATTGGCCGACAACGCCGTGATTGAAAGCGCGGAAGTCGCCGGCCCGGGCTTTATCAACCTGCGCCTGCGTCCCGAATTTCTCGCCCAAAACATTCAGACGGCCTTGAACGACGCACGTTTCGGCGTAGCGAAAACCGACAAACCTCAAACCGTCGTTATCGACTATTCTTCGCCTAATTTGGCCAAAGAAATGCACGTCGGCCATCTGCGTTCCAGCATCATCGGCGACAGCATTTCTCGCGTGTTGGAATTTATGGGCAACACTGTCGTTCGTCAAAACCATGTCGGCGACTGGGGTACGCAGTTTGGCATGTTGGTCGCTTATTTGGTCGATCAGCAAAAAGACAATGCCGCGTTTGAGTTGGCGGACTTGGAGCAGTTTTACCGCGCCGCCAAAGTACGTTTTGACGAAGATCCTGCCTTTGCCGACACCGCACGCGAATACGTTGTGAAGTTGCAAGGCGGCGATGAGACCGTATTGGCGTTGTGGAAACAGTTTGTCGATATTTCACTCTCGCACGCCCAAGCCGTTTATGACACGCTAGGCTTGAAACTGCGCCCTGAAGATGTAGCAGGCGAATCGAAATACAACGACGATTTGCAGCCTGTGGTCGATGATTTGGTCGAAAAAGGTTTGGCAGTCGAAGACGACGGCGCGAAAGTCGTGTTCTTGGACGAGTTCAAAAACAAAGAGGGCGAACCTGCCGCATTTATCGTGCAAAAACAAGGAGGTGGCTTCCTTTATGCTTCCACCGACTTGGCATGTTTGCGCTACCGTGTCGGCACGCTTCATGCCGACCGCTTGCTGTACGTCGTCGACCACCGACAAGCCCTGCACTTCGAACAACTCTTCACTACTTCCCGCAAAGCAGGCTATCTGCCGGAAGATGTAAAAGCTGAGTTTATCGGCTTCGGTACGATGATGGGTAAAGATGGAAAACCATTCAAAACGCGTAGCGGCGATACTGTAAAACTGGTTGATTTGCTGACTGAAGCCGTCGAGCGCGCCACTGCTTTGGTGAAAGAGAAAAATCCTGAATTGGGTGCAGACGAAGCAGGTAAAATCGGTAAAACCGTCGGCATCGGCGCGGTCAAATACGCCGACTTGAGCAAAAACCGCACCAGCGATTATGTGTTCGACTGGGACGCTATGCTCTCATTTGAAGGCAACACCGCCCCCTACCTGCAATACGCCTACACACGCGTGCAAAGCGTGTTCCGCAAAGCAGGCGAATGGGACGCAAATGCGCCAACCGTTTTGACCGAACCTTTGGAAAAACAACTGGCCGCTGAGCTGCTGAAATTTGAAGACGTACTGCAAAGCGTGGCAGATACTGCGTATCCGCACTACCTCGCCGCCTACCTCTATCAAATCGCTACCTTGTTCAGCCGCTTCTACGAAGCCTGCCCAATCCTGAAATCAGAAGGCGCAACCCGTAACAGCCGTCTGCAACTGGCGAAGCTGACCGGCGACACACTGAAACAAGGCTTGGAATTGTTGGGCATTGATGTGTTGGATGTGATGTAAGTTTTTGAATAAAAACGATGAAAGGCCGTCTGAAACTTTGCAGGTTGCAAGGTTTCAGACGGCCTTTTTGATGCTTTGAAAAATATTGTGATATCGTTGATTTTGAGACTAAGCGGTTTTGAATTTGCTCAGGTAATGCGTTCAGACGGCCTTATCTTTATTTCAAATTGCTTGCCAACAACCAAGCCTGCGCTTCGGTGGCGTCGCTGAAATATTTGGGATGTTGGTTGGTCAAGAGGCTGGAAAGGCGCGCGCCGAGTTTGATCCAGATGTCGTCGGTAATGACGGCAACGCGGCCAAAGTCGGTTTCGTGTTGGTTGAGGAATTTGATTTGCTCAACCGCCATATCGATGGTGAAGTCTTTCAGCATGGATAAGTCCAACAGGATGTCGGGCAGATGGACTTTTTGTTTCGCGGCCAACAAGGCTTCTTCCAATTGGCGGAAATCGTCCAAAGTGAACTCGTTGTACAGCGCTACGTTTAAGCCGTAAGATTGTTCGCGGATGGAAATCATGGTGTTCTCCTTGTTAAATTATTGCTTCATCAGAAATTTTTTGATTGAGGCCGGAGTAAAACTGCTGAACACACCGCCTGCAACAATGATAACCATGCCGACAGCTTCCTGCCAAGTGATTTTATCGCCGAAAAGCAGTACGCCGGACAGGGCGGAGAAAACGACGGTCAGGTAGGAAAGCGAGGCAACGGTAAATTTCTTGCCGACCTTGTAGGCGCGGGTCATGGCCAGTTGGGCAATCATGGCGGAGATGCCGATGCCGGCCAGATAGGGTAGGGAAGACACGGTCAGCGGATGCCAGCCGGTAAAGCAGCTCCAAATGGCAGACATAATCAGACCGGTAAGCGACAGATAAAACACCACGCGCCAGCCCGGTTCGCCCAAAAGCGAGAGTTCGCGCACTTGCAAATACGCCCAGCCTGACATGGCGCCGCCTGCCAAACTGACCAGTGCGGCAAATTCCTGTCCGCCTTGAAAAGATGGATTGAGCAACAGGATAACGCCGATAAAGCCCATAACCAAAATGGCTTGGGTATAAAGCGTAATTCGTTCTTTTAAAATGAAAAATGAAAAGATGGCAAGCCAGATGGAGGAGGTGTAGTTGAGCGTGACGCCTGTTGCCAGCGGCAGATGTATGACGGAATAAAGCGTGCACATCATGGCAAGCGTGCCGATGACGCTGCGGTTGAGATGGGTTTTCCAATGCGGCGTGGAAAATGTGTTGCCTTGCACTTTGGCCATGATGCCTAAGAACAGGGTGGAGACCAGCATGCGCCAAAAGACCAGCTCGCCGCTGGAAAAACCGAAATGTGTAGAGGCGGCTTTGACGGAGAGGTTCATGACGGTAAAGCCGAGCGTGGCGATAACCATCCATGCCGAGCCGAGCGGATCTTTTCTGATGGTTTCCATTTGATGGGTATGTAAAGCGATTTTATTAATAAGAAAATATTATACAGGTCAATCAGGCCGTCTGAAAAATATCGTTGGGTTTCAGACGGCCTTTTTATTAGAAAATAAGAATTATTATTGAGTAATGAGGTGGGTTTTTATAGAATGGAAGCCCTATTTTAAGAAAGGCTTGCCATGAAAGTATCTAATATTTCTGCTGTATTGCTGTCTGCTTTGTTTTCCGTTGCCGTTTCTGCCGCGCCTTTGGGGGAGGTTTCTTCCGAAAACGGTAAGATTTTCAGCGGCGAAAATTACATGGTCGTTAAGAAAGACATGAAGAAAGGGGAGAAAATTAAGCCGCACGATCATCCGGGTTTTAAAACGCTGATTTTTGCCGTTGGAAAAGGAAGCTTTGAAGTGACGCTGAATCAGACTGAAAAACATACTGTCGGCGCAGGCTCGGTGTTGCGGTTTGGCGGCGATGCAGTGATTGAGGCAGTTGCAACCGAAGATGCGGATGTGGCAATTACTTTGATTAAGTAAACCGATAGATGATAAAAGGCCGTCTGAAAAATAATGTTTCAGACGGCCTTGTTTATTCATCCAACCGTTGCCATTAAGCGCAAATCAAATAGATGAAGCCGGAGCCGAAGATATCTGCCAAGGCGTGAATCAGGAAAAACGGCAGCAGGTTTTTGACTTTGTATTTGTAGAAGAAGTAGTACATCAAGCCAAAAACAACGCCGATAACGGTCGCCCAAAGCATGCCTTGGTAAGTATGGAAGGAGACGCGCACTAAGGTCGAATAGGCCAATGCCTGCCATTTGTATTTGTCTTCCACGCAGGTCAAAAGGCCGAGGAAACAAAATTCTTCGTAAAAGCCGTTTAAAAGGCCGTAGAGGATGGCCATCGGCGCAAGGGCGGCGAATTTGTCGAAGATGGATAATGGTTTGATGTATTGGAAGATTTCAGTGGTAAAGTAATTGTAGCCGCCGCTTAATGAAGTCACCGCATCGGCGGTTAAGCCCATCAGGATAAAAATCACAGGCGTCCAAAACAATACGCCTAAATTAAAGCGAATCGGCAACTGTTTGAAGTCGAAACGGCGGATAACGAGGTAAATCAGAGCAATAGCAAGCAGCGTCAACTGCAGGCTCATGTTTTCAGAATAAGCCACTCCGGTTACCGCAGTATCGCGCACTTCTTCGGCAACGGCGGCTGTTTCTACTTGCGGCATCAGGCTGGCAATATAAAGTTGTGTAGAACGGTAGGCAAATTGACCGAACAGGATGGCGGTAACAATCAGCATGTCAAACCAGCGCAGATGACGCAAAGGCTCTTTAGGGCGGATGGCGGCGAGTATGCTCATAATTCTCCTCTTTACTCTAATTAAATGGCAGTGCGCAATAGTTACATAAACATACAAAAATCGTCAACAATTATCACAATAAAACATGAATTAAAAAACAGACCGTTTCAGACGGCCTGAAGCGCTTCTAAAAATGCCATATTTTCCGAAGGGTTTATCTTCAAAATATGGCATAATCACTTTATTGCAAACCAAGGAATCTTATCGTGAGTATTTCTCTGTCCCAATATCTGCTCTACCTGCAATACATGTTGGCAGGTATCGCCATGACCGTTGTTTTTGCTGCCGTATATCTGAGGATTACACCCGTTGAAGAATTGCGCCTGATTAAAAACGGCAACCTTGCCTGCGCCTTATCATTTGGCGGCGCGTTGGTCGGTTTTTGTCTGACACTGGCTTCAAGTATTGCCCACAGTGTCAGCTTCATCGATTTTATCCTGTGGGCCCTTGCCGCAGCCGTAATTCAGATTTTTGTCTATTTCGCAGCAACAATGATGATTAAAGGCGCTACCGCAGAACTCATTGGCAACAATGTTGCCGTCGGCGCGTTGTTTGGCGCAGTGTCCATTTCGATTGGCATTTTGAACGCTGCTTGTTTGACTTGATGTTGATGGTCGGTTGGATAGCAAAAGATGTGCTGATCCTTACTCCTGCCTGGAGAAATTATCGGTAGATTTTTTGACTGATAATGTCTTATGTCTGATGGTATTGGCGTAGTGCCGAGATTTGGAAAGTATCAAAAAATTCAGACGGCCTGTTATATACAAGGCCGTCTGAAACATTTTAACTACTTAAGTTCATCAAATTAGAAAGAGTATTGCAATCTTACGCCCGCTTCGTGGGTGTGGTTTTTAGGTTCTATAGATCCCAATCCATATGAGTCATACTCTTCCGTAACGGTAAGGTTCGATTCTTTAACTTTCCAGCCGCGATAGAATGGAGCGAGGCTGATTTTGGAGCCGTTCGCGAATTTTTTAGATATAGGCACTTCAACCTCAATACCTTGTCCGCCGCCTTGTTTCATTCGGGTTTCTACCTGGTCGGGTTCGTAAGAATATTGGCGGCCTTTCACGGCACGATTGTAGGCAATGCGGGGAGATATCTCAAAGTTTGCAGGAAGGGCGATATTTACTCCGGTATTGATTTGCGCATATGTGGTTCGGTTTTTGCGGTCATAATCATTTGGATCAATGCGGCTACTTAAGTCTCTCAGAACGCGGTGTCCCAAGCCGGCTCCGGCAGTAATGCTAAAGCGATCGTTAATCGGGAGTGTATATTCGTATAAGGCACGGATATCGTATGCGCGGCGTGGTGCATTTTTGAGTGTGGCTGAGCCATAACTTGCTGAATCGTCGATATAATCCTCAGTTATATATTGTACGCTTCCCGTGTAATCTGTTTTACCGCGCGAATAACGGCCTTCTAATTTTGCCGCATGGCGATCGTTGAAACGGTATTTTACGCCGGCATTAATAGACCATAAGTTGCCTTTTTGCTGCATTAAGCGACTACCATCTTTTTCGTATTCGCGATAGGTCTCGTTGTAATATTCGCTACCAACGGTAAATTCAACAGGGCGGGCAGCCTGTGTACTTACGGCAGCAGAGAGTGCTAACACTGCAAAACAGAAATGAGCAGAATTTTTCATATAAATTCCTTTTACTTTATGAAAGCCAATGTGATAATTTGACAATACAGCATGATGAATTTCTAGGATTTGGTAAATATTAACAGGTGTAGTGAACGCTTGGTATGGTGTTTAATGATTTTCTACCTGTATTTGTCTTTTTTATGATATAGCGCAGGTAAAAGCAGAAAAATAGTGTAAAACAGAGTCTGCATGAATTTTAATGATATGTTAATGTTTCTGGGTCGGCTAGTGGGTTTAACACTAAAAATAGATAGAGCAACCCACTCTATTACCATGCATAAAGACATTTTGAATGTTTATATCATATGACATTCTATTTGTATAAAATAAGCGATATAACCGATCAGGCAAATTGACCTGACTGCCCATAAGTTATCCCTTCTTCTTCAAATAAGGAACTGCGATGTTCAACTTTATCAAGAAACAGTTTATCGACGTTATTCAATGGCCGAATCCCGATGACAGCCTGCTGATGTGGCGTTTTCCGATTGCCGATGAGGAGATCCAAAACGGTGCAAGCCTGACTGTGCGTGAGGCGCAGATGGCGATGTTTGTCGATGAAGGCGTGACCGCCGATGTGTTCGGGCCGGGGCGTTATACGCTTAATACGCAAACGCTGCCAGTGCTGACCAACTTGAAAAACTGGGACAAGCTTTTTGAATCCCCGTTTAAATCGGATGTTTACTTTTTCAATACCAAACAACAGCTCGCACGAAAATGGGGTACGTCTCAACCAGTTACCGTGCGTGATGCCGAGTTTGGCGCGGTGCAACTGCGTTCGTTCGGTATGTATTCTTACCGTATCAGCGATCCGGCAAAATTCTTCAAAGAAGTCAGCGGCGTGGCGGCGCAATACAGCGGTGTAGATTTGGAAAACCAGTTGCGCAATATTGCAGTCACCCAATTGGCGGCGGCGTTTGGCAGATCCGGTATCCCATTCTTGGATATGGCGGCGAACCAAGTTTTGCTGTCGCAAAAAATCGGCGAATTGCTCGGAGCGGAATTTGCCAAGCTGGGTTTGGCGCTGGAAAACTTCACTGTTGAAAGCATTACCTTGCCCGCGTCTATTCAGGCTGCGTTGGATAAGAAAATTTCGATGGGCGTTATCGGCGATTTGGGACGCTATACCCAATATCAAACCGCCGAATCCATCCCGCTTGCGGCACAAAATGAAGGCGGACTTGCTGGAATCGGTGCAGGTTTGGGCGTAGGTGCCGGTATTGGTCAGGCGATGGCGGGTGCCATGGCGGGCATGATGCAGCCGAATACGCAACAGGCTCAGCAAAATGCTCAGCCGGCTGCCGAAGATCCGCAGGCTAAATTGGTGAAACTCAAGTCTTTGCTGGATGGCGGTTTGATTTCGCAAGAAGATTTTGATAAGGCCAAGGCTGAAGTGTTGAAGCAGCTGATTGGTTAATCAATTGAAGGCCGTCTGAAAAATATCATTCAAAGAAGCGTTGAGCTGCTTCTGTGAAAAGGTTTCAGACGGCCTTTTGAATCATTTGATTGAGTCTGTTCGGCAATTTGGTTTGTTTCTAATCTGAAATCATTGATAAAACCAGTTGATATAAACGCTAAGGCCGTCTGAAACATTCCAACCCATTCTGAAAAAGCAAACCCATGTCTCAAACTCCTTTCTTCAAAACCGACTGCCCAAGCTGCGGCGCACCTGTCGAAGCGCATTCTGCTTCTGCCGTGACGCTGGTGTGCGGCTATTGCAACAGCATGCTGGTGCGGCAAGATAACGGCGTTGTCGACTCCGGCCGCGATTCCGCATTGCTGGAAGATTTTAGTCCGCTGCAAATCGGAACCAGCGGCACATTTGTCGCTCAACGCTTTACCTTGGTTGGACGGCTTCAGGTGCAATACGACGATGGTGCGTGGAATGAATGGTATGCGCTGTTTGACGACGGCAGAGCCGGTTGGCTTTCTGAGGCGGGCGATTTGTATGTGATGACCATGCCGGTCGAAATCGATAATCCGCCGAAATTTGAAGACACGCGAGCCGGATTTAGCGAGCTGACTTTTCAAGATAAGCACTATATTGCCTCCGATGTCCGCAAAATCAGCTTGAAACGCGCTGCCGCGCAGGGCGAATTGCCGTTTGTTTTGAAAGAGGATACAGAAAATCGGGTTTCCGACTGGCGTTGCGAAAACCTTTTCATCACGCTAGATTACAGCAGCGAAACACCCGAAGCCTTCTTCGGGCGGATGGTAAACCTAGATGATTTGAAGCTGGAAAACACGCGCCACGAAGATGAAATTAGAGAAAGCGCAGGCCGTCTGAAAGGCAGTATTTCCTCAGAAAACTGTCCCAACTGCGGCTCGTCCGTCCACTGGGTCAACGGCCTCACCGCCCATCTCAACTGCCCAAGCTGCGGCAGCGAATTGGCAATCGGCAAAGACAAAGCCGAACTCATTACCGCCAACGCCATGCGCACGGCGCAGCAAAGCCTGTTTACCCTGCCCGTCGGCAGACAAGGCCGTCTGAAAAAACGCGAATTTTACGTTATGGGCGCGGTCAGATACGCCGAAACAGACGCGCAGGAAACATTTGAAAACCTGTTCAGCGGCCTCAACCGCACGCTCACGCCCGAAGGTCAATGGTCGGAGTATCTGCTTTACAACCCGACGCAGGGGTTTCTGTGGCTGGTCGAATCCGATGACGGCTGGAACCTTTCCCAAACCCAAAACACATGGCCGCGCCTCGACCGCAACCGCCAACCGCAAGGCTGCGGCAAACTTTACGACTACGGCGGCAGGGTCGAAGTCGCTGCCGGTGCGTTCTACTGGCGCATCCGAAGCGGCGATTTGAACTATTACAGCGACTACCGCGACGGACAAAACCGCAAACTTTGTGCCGAATTGAACAATCACGAAATGGCATGGAGTAGAAGTACACCAATTGCTTATCGGGAAATTGCAGATGCATTTAATCTGACCGGCCAAGCTCCGCATTACACTGCAAACATGGCGGCGGACGGCATTGATAAATCATTAAGAATCATAATGACCGCTATCTTGGTTGTCGTTAATCTCCCTGCACTTCTGACCGGAGACAGCTCTGCTGCACTTTCCGTCATCTTTGTAGGATGCTGGTTGTTGTGGACCATGGGCAAAAAAGACGAGGACGAGGATTAACATGTCGAGAATCACTTACATCATTTTCAGCACCATCATCATCGTCATCTCCATGATTATCAGCTACGGCTCTTCCGACTCCGACGGCTCGCGTATGCACTCCGGCGGCTATTACGGCGGCAGCGGTTATTCCGGAGGCCATAAATGACCCACATGCCCGGTAATCATGGCCTATTGGACTTATATAGCTGCGATGAAGCCATCTTAAAAGATGAAGGCCGTCTGAAAACCGCTTTGATGGCTGCTGCACAGGCCGCAGAAGCCACCATATTGACCGAACACTTCCACACCTTCGGCGGCGCAGGCGGCGTAACCGGCGTTTTACTACTTGCCGAGTCTCATATCAGTATCCACACTTGGCCGGAACACCGCTTCGCCGCTATAGACGCATTTATCTGCGGCGGTATGAAATTGGAAAAAGTGAAGGAAATCTTGTGCAGGGAGTTGGTGGCAGAAAGGGCTGTTTGGACGGTTGCACAACGTGGCGAAGGTACACTGGACGATATACAACCATCGGCTGAACAATAAAATCTGTTAGGCCGTCTGAAAGCATATTCAATCCGTTTTCAGACGGCCTTAAACCTTGCGCTGATTTAACTGAAATATTGACGTTATATGGAAAAAACGCCTTTTTTTAAAACCGATTGCCCAAGCTGTGGTGCGCCTGTGGAGGCGTATTCCGCTACTGCCGTGACGCTGGTGTGTGGCCATTGTCACAGTATGCTGGTTGCTAGAAGCGGTAAGGGGAGGAGCGGATATTTTGTTGCCAATTCAGGGCGTGATTCTGCGTTGCTGGAGGATTTTAGTCCGTTGCAGATTGGAACGAGAGGCGTTTTTGATGATCGGAAATTTACGCTGATTGGGCGATTGCAGGTGCATTACGATGTCGGCGCATGGAATGAATGGTATGTCTTGTTTGATGACGGGCAGACCGGCTGGCTTTCCGAGGTTGGCGATTTATATGCCATGACTTGTTTGCTTGCCCAGAAGAGGAGACGGGGGCCGAAAAATTTTAAGTCGGTGAAAGCCGGCTCCAGTTCGTTGATCTTTAATGGACAAACCTTTATTGCGTCAGATGTCCGTACCATACATTACCGTAATACTGATGCGCAAGGCGAGTTGCCGTTCAACCTATCTGGGAATCAAGCGACAGGCGAGGTTTGCGACTGGCGACGCGGCAATTTGTTTTTGACCTTGGATTATTCGACTTTTCCAATGGACTCCTACTTCGGACGCATAGTCAGTTTGGACAGTTTGAAGCTGGAAAATAAGCGCAGTGATGATGAAATCCGTGAAAGTGCAGGCCGTCTGAAAGGAGAGATTCTTTCTGAAAACTGCCCGCATTGCGGCGCTCCTGTCCATTGGCCAAGGGGTGTTACTTCTTTCCTTTTGTGTCAGTCTTGCGGCAGCAGTTTGAGCACGACAAAAGATACTGTTGCGTTGATGGAGGCAAATGCCCAAAGAAAAGAACAAGAAAACCTGTTTACACTTTCCATAGGTACGAAAGGCCGTCTGAACGATACAGAATATCTGATTATCGGGGCTGTAAGATTTGCCGAGATATCGTCCTATAACCAAAATCAGTCCGAATACTGGACGGAATATCTGCTTTATAACACGCAACAAGGGTTTGCCTGGCTGATTGAGTCTGGAAAACGCTGGCGGCTGTCAGAAACCTTACACACATGGCCGGACTTTGATTCAAGTGGCAATCCTGCCGGTGAAATGTTGATTGATCATTAC
>NZ_JBQCTZ010000063.1:0-18415 GCF_051963715.1 Neisseria sp. P0001.S005
TAGGTACGGCCCAACGCATGGGTAGCACGGTTTTCACTGCTCATCAGGCTCAGGTGCAACAGTTCGCCGCGTGTCAGTGTCGTGCCGATGCTCAAACGGCTGCCCGTACCTTTCAGACGGTCGATTTCAGCCTCAGTAATCGTGATAGGCTCGTTCATATCCAGATGCGCATCCAACACCACCATCGCGCTCATCAATTTGGAAATAGAGGCAATCGGCATGACACGATCAGGGTTTTTCTGATACAGCACTTCACCGGTTTTATTATTGAAAATCAAAGCAGATTGCGAAGACAGCAAAGGACCTGCCAAAGCGGCTTGAGCTTCGACTTGGTCGGCATGACTCAACGCAAAAGCTTCCATCGGGTCATTTTGCACTGGGAAATTTTGTTCCAAAAATTGTCCCAATATATCCATATCATCGGCAACGGCAGGTGCAGAAGCAAAGGCCAATGCCACACCTGTCCATACCATTCCTAAAGTTTTATAGAATTTCATATCTGCCAATTCAAAAAAATACATTTAATTCAACATTCTGTTAAATTTTTTGCTAATTGTAAAGCGAGTTGAGAAAACTTTGCGTTTGTTTGCGAGATATTCAAATCCAGCACCCTCATCTGTTTCTTAGACGATACGGCGCAATGCCTGCTCTGATTTGAAAAAACACAAGATAGTTATTATACTTAGGCTCCTTTGTCAGAGGCACTCCCTCAATCCGGCAATACGCCCGAAATATCTGTTCCCCCTTTACAACACAGCCTCCATACAACCATACGAAGAAATTATTATGTCTGAAGAAAAACGCACCTGTTCATTCTGCGGGAAGTCCGAAAACGACGTTAAAAATCTGATCGAAGGCGAACACGCCTTCATCTGCAACGAATGTGTAGAAACTTGCGGCATGATGCTGCAAGACAACGAATCAGGCGAGATTGAAAACGAGCTTGCCAAAGTGAACGCAGAAAACACCGAGAAAAAACTGCCTACCCCGGCCGAAATCGTTGCCAACCTCAACGACCACGTTATCGGTCAGGAACACGCAAAAAAAGCGTTGGCAGTATCGGTTTACAACCACTACAAACGCCTGCGCCACCCGAAAGCAGAGGGCAAAGTCGAGTTGTCCAAATCCAACATCCTGCTCATCGGCCCTACCGGCTCAGGTAAAACTCTGTTGGCGCAATCTTTGGCGCGCAAACTGGATGTTCCTTTTGTCATGGCGGATGCCACAACTTTGACCGAAGCCGGTTATGTTGGTGAAGATGTCGAACAAATCATCACCAAACTTTTGGGCAAATGTGATTTTGACGTTGAAAAAGCCCAGCGCGGCATCGTTTATATCGATGAAATCGATAAAATTTCACGCAAAAGCGACAATCCGTCCATCACGCGCGACGTATCCGGCGAAGGCGTGCAACAAGCCTTGCTGAAACTGATTGAAGGCACGGTAGCGAGCGTTCCTCCGCAAGGCGGCCGCAAACATCCGAACCAAGAATTCATCAACGTTGATACCACCAACATCCTCTTTATCTGCGGCGGTGCATTTGCCGGCTTGGAAAAAGTCATCCGCCAACGTACTGAAAAAGGTGGTATCGGCTTTGGTGCGGCGGTGCACAGCAAAGATGAAAACGCCGATATTTCAGCCCTGTTTGAAACAGTCGAGCCTGAAGACTTAATTAAATTCGGTTTGATTCCCGAGCTTATCGGCCGTCTGCCCGTGATTGCCACATTGGCAGAATTGGACGAAGATGCTTTGGTCAACATTTTGACCGAACCGAAAAATGCCTTGGTCAAACAATATCAAACCTTGTTTGCAATGGAAGATATCGGTCTTGAGTTTGAAGAAGACGCCTTGCACAGCATCGCCAAACTGGCGATGGAACGCAAAACCGGTGCGCGCGGCCTGCGCTCTATCGTCGAACGTTGCCTCTTGGACACCATGTACGCCCTACCGGATTTGAAAGGCGTAGCAAAAGTCGTCATCAATAAAGAGGTCGTGGAAAAAGGCGAACAGCCAAAACTTTTCCGTGCAGACGGCAGCGAATATAAGCAATAAGGATCATTCTCCGAAAAAGACGTGTACTCGCTACACGTCTTTTTTATTTTTTAATAAAACCAAAAGTATATCTTTGAATAATGGTCTTATACATGAAAAACAAAGGCCGTCTGAAACATATTCAGACGGCCTTTGTTTTCAAGTTGCTCTAAGTCTGCCTTCATCCGGAGTATTGATGAGAGTGACTTCCTTGAATTTTATGAAGCTTATTTTTTTACTTTTTTAACAGCTTTTTTAGCTGGAGCAGCTTTGGCGGCAGGTTCAGAAGCCGCAGCTTCAGGAGCAGCAGTTTCAGGAGCAGCTACTGGTTCAGATGCAGCAGGCTCGGAGGCAGCTGATTCAGCCGTACGTTGATAGCCTTTGCCTTTCATGCAGGCATCAAATACAGCGCGATCAGCATTTTCACCAGATGCTTGTTGACATTGAGTCATTGCTTCTTCAACAGTGATGCGTGGCGCTGCCGCTTCTTCAGGTTTGGAAGAAGAACAAGCTGCCAACATCAGGCTACCGGTTGCAAGAGCGATCAATAAAGTTTTCATAATTGTATATTCCTAAATTTTGATTTTATGGTTTACCGTTAAACGGGAGATACAGGCTACAAAACAAGCTCTGCACCTCAATATTGAGTACGTGAGTACAATTTAGTTTCATTTCAGCCTGTAAGTTTTTGATAAATTAATTCTATTGATGTTAAGACAAATGCTTAATTCCTAATAAACTCAAAACCTTGCAGACCAGTAAATTTTTCTGTTTTTGAACTGTAAAAATATCAAAACATGGTCAATCCTAGCCGCAACCACCATTTTGGGAGTCCCTCTTTTTATGGCATAATGGACTACTTGACGGATTATTCCGCTCCCCATTTTTTTCAAACCGCAGAATCAACATCATACTGCGGTTTGTCCATTTCAGAATCAGATTTTTCAGACGGCCTATCATTCAAAAGGCCGTCTGAACAGAAAGCCACCATCATGAATCCTTTCTCTTCACTCGGTTTAGGCAGCGAATTAGTCTCTGCCCTGACCGATCAGGGTTATGAAAACCCGACGCCTATCCAAGCAGTAGCAATTCCCAAAGCCTTGGCAGGACACGACCTTTTGGCCGCAGCACAAACCGGCACAGGTAAAACCGCCGCCTTTATGCTGCCCAGCCTCGAACGCCTGAAACGCTACGCCACATCCAGCACCTCCCCTGCCATGCACCCTGTTCGTATGTTGGTATTGACCCCAACCCGCGAACTGGCTGATCAAATTGACCAAAACGTGCAGGCATACATTAAAAATCTTCCTTTGCGTCACACCGTCCTCTTCGGAGGCGTCAATATGGATAAACAAACTGCCGACTTGCGCGCCGGTTGCGAAATCGTTGTCGCTACGGTTGGCCGACTGCTTGACCACGTCAAACAAAAAAATATTAATTTAAACAAAGTTGAAATCGTTGTACTCGATGAAGCCGACCGTATGCTTGATATGGGTTTCATCGACGATATCCGCAAAATCATGCAGATGTTGCCCAAACAGCGACAAACCCTGCTTTTTTCCGCCACTTTCTCACCTCCTATCCGCAAGCTCGCGCAAGATTTTATGCACACGCCCGAAATGGTTGAAGTGGCTGCGCAAAACACCACCAACGCCAATGTCGAGCAACACATCATTGCCGTTGATGCACTCAAAAAACGCAACCTGCTCGAACGTCTGATTGTTGATTTGCATATGAATCAAGTCATTGTATTCTGCAAAACCAAACAAAGCGTCGATCAAGTTACCCGCGACCTCGTCCGCCGCAACATTGCCGCGCAATCCATCCACGGCGACAAATCCCAACAAAGCCGACTAGAAACCCTCAACGCCTTTAAAGAAGGTACATTACGCGTTTTGGTTGCCACCGACGTTGCCGCGCGCGGTCTGGATATTGCCGAGTTGCCTTTCGTCATCAACTACGAGCTGCCAACCCAACCTGAAGACTACGTCCACCGCATCGGACGTACCGGCCGGGCCGGTGCCGACGGCGTTGCCATTTCCTTGATGGATAAAACCGAACAGAAAATGTTTGAATCTATTAAAGAACTAACCGGCAGCGATTTGAATGTGGAACGCATCGAAGGCTTTGAGCCGCATTGGTGGGGCACCGACAATCAAGATGAAGCCGAAGCACAACTGGTTCAGCACAACGACAGCTGCTCTCGTCGCGATGATAGAAACAAACGCAACGAATACGCGAGCAAGTCAGATAAAAACTCGAAAAAAGCAGAAGAGAAAAACGATCCGGGTATTGCCTGCGGCAAAATTGCTGGCAGAACACGCCGCAGCCGTCACGAGCGTCAGCCTTGCGCCCTGCTCCAACCTGGTTTTGGCGTAAAGTAAACAACGCTGATTAATCGGTTTCTGATTATTTATCCTAAGCAAAGGCCGTCTGAAACTTATCTTTCAGACGGCCTTTTATTAAACTAAAAATAAAAAGGACGTGATGAACACGCCCTTTTTATTTTTCCGTTTCAGACGGCCTTTATTATTTAAGGCCGTCTGAAAATCGGTTTACCTTGTTACCTTAAACATTCACGGTTTCGGCTACTTCGTTGTAGCTGTCGATTTCGTTAAAGTTCATATAGCGGTAGATTTGGTCGCCCTGCTCGTTGATGATACCGATATTGGCTTGGTATTCTTCAACAGTCGGGATTTTACCCAGTTTGGAGCAGATTGCCGCCAACTCAGCCGACCCGAGGTAAACAAAGGTGTTTTTACCCAAGCGGTTCGGGAAGTTACGGGTAGAAGTGGACATTACAGTCGCTCCTTCGTGTACTTGTGCTTGGTTACCCATACACAATGAGCAACCCGGCATTTCCATACGCGCGCCTGCACGGCCGAGTACGCCGTAGTGACCTTCGTCGGACAACTCTTTCGCGTCCATTTTGGTCGGCGGCGCCATCCACAAGCGGACGGGGATGTCGCTCTTGCCTTCCAAGAGTTTGGAAGCGGCGCGGAAGTGGCCGATGTTGGTCATGCACGAACCAATGAATACTTCGTCGATTTTGGTGCCGGAACGTTCGGACATGAAGCATACGTCGTCTGGGTCGTTCGGGCAGGCGATAATCGGCTCTTTGATGTCGTCCATGTTGATTTCAATCACGGCGGCGTATTCGGCATCTTTATCCGCTTCGAGCAGCTCCGGATTCGCCAGCCATTTTTCCATGGCTTTGATGCGGCGTTCCAAAGTGCGCGGGTCTTGATAGCCGTCGGCAATCATGTTTTTCATCAATACGACGTTGGATTTCATGTACTCGATAATCGGCTCTTTGTTGAGCTTCACGGTACAGCCGGCGGCGGAGCGTTCGGCGGATGCGTCGGTCAATTCAAAGGCTTGTTCCACTTTCAAATCAGGCAGGCCTTCGATTTCGAGGATGCGGCCGGAGAAGATGTTTTTCTTACCGGCTTTGGCAACGGTCAGCAAACCTTGTTTAATCGCGTACAGCGGAATGGCGTTCACCAAATCGCGCAGGGTGACGCCCGGTTGCAGTTTGCCGCTGAAGCGTACCAATACAGATTCAGGCATATCGAGCGGCATCACGCCGGTGGCAGCAGCGAAAGCAACCAATCCCGAGCCTGCGGGGAAGGAAATACCGATAGGGAAACGGGTGTGGCTGTCGCCGCCGGTACCGACGGTATCGGGCAACAGCAGGCGGTTGAGCCATGAGTGGATCACGCCATCGCCCGGACGCAGAGCCACGCCGCCACGGGTAGAAATAAAGGCAGGCAGTTCTTTATGGGTTCTGACATCGACAGGTTTCGGATAAGCAGCGGTGTGACAGAAAGACTGCATCACCATGTCGGCGGAGAAGCCCAAACAAGCCAAGTCTTTCAACTCGTCGCGAGTCATCGGACCGGTAGTGTCTTGTGAGCCGACCGTCGTCATGCGCGGTTCGCAATAAGTACCCGGGCGCACGCCTTGTCCTTCGGGCAGACCGCAGGCGCGACCGACCATTTTTTGTGCCAACGTGAACCCGGCTTTGCTTTCGGCAGGTGCTTGAGGCAGGCGGAACTCGGTAGAGGCAGGCAGTTTCAACGCTTCGCGCGCTTTGGCGGTCAGACCGCGACCGATAATCAGGTTGATACGGCCACCGGCTTGCACTTCGTCCAGCAATACTTGGGATTTCAGGCTGAACTCGGCAACGGTTTCGCCGTTTTTCACGATTTTGCCTTCATAAGGCAGAATATCGACGACATCGCCCATTTTCAGCGCGGAAACATCGACTTCAATCGGCAGCGCACCGGAGTCTTCTTGAGTATTGAAGAAAATCGGCGCGATTTTGCCACCCAGGCATACGCCGCCGAAACGTTTGTTCGGTACGAACGGAATATCTTCGCCGGTATGCCAAATGACGGAGTTGGTCGCGGATTTGCGTGAAGAACCAGTACCGACCACATCGCCGACGTAGGCAACGGGATGACCTTTGGCTTTGAGTTCTTCCAATAATTTAATCGGACCGACTTCGCCCGGTTTGTCAGGATTGATGCCGTCGCGCGGGTTTTTCAACATCGCCAGCGCGTGCAGAGGTATATCAGGACGGCTCCATGCGTCAGGTGCAGGAGAGAGATCGTCTGTATTGGTTTCACCGTCGACTTTGAAGACGGTAACAGTGATTTTTTCTGGAACTTTGGCGCGAGAAGTGAACCATTCGGCATCTGCCCAAGATTGCAATACTTCTTGCGCGTATTTGTTGCCTTTTTCGGCTTTTTCTTGAACATCGTGGAAAGAGTCAAACATCAACAGAGTGTGTTTCAGACCATTTGCAGCGATAGGTGCAAGTTTGTCGTTGTCCAAGAGTTCGATGAGTGCATGGATGTTGTAACCGCCAAGCATGGTACCCAACAGCTCGGTAGCATACTCAGGGGAAATCAGCGGACTGGATACGCTACCTTCGGCAACGGCTGCCAAAAATGAGGCTTTAACTTTGGCGGCATCATCCACACCGGGCGGTACGCGGTGAGCCAACAGCTCAACCAAGAATTCACCTTCACCGGCAGGTGGATTTTTCAGCAGCTCAACCAAATCAGCAGTCTGCTGAGCAGTCAGAGGAAGGGCGGGAATACCAAGGGCAGCGCGCTCGGCGGCGGCTTTACGATAGGCTTCTAACATCTCTTTGTTCCTTTTTCTGTTTTTTCTTCTGGGCAATTGCAAATGATTTGCAATTAAAGATTGTAAACAATCCTTTTAAGCATCATAGACCAGTTTTCAAAAAATGGGAACAGTTATGTTACTGAATGTAATAAATTTAAACTATTTTATTTAATATGTTAATAGTCTAACCTATCTAAAGCCACCCTATTCTAGGCGTTTTAGCCAAACAGACGGGAAACTTCGGCTGATTTTTTACGGTACGGCAATATGATTTCAACGCGGAACAGGCCGTCTGATTGGATGTTTCTGATTTTCGCGTCGGTGTCATACATCAAAGTCAAGCGCTCTTTCAGATTGCGCAGAGCCATAGAATTACCTTTATGCGGCTTGGTATTTTCATTAGGTTCTTTTCCACACGGATTTTCGATACTGATGAAAATAGATGATTTTTCCAATTTTGTTAATACTGTAATTATCCCTGGGCGGTGGCTGGATTCGACACCATGGAATACAGCATTTTCCAAAAGCGGTTGCAGCAGCAGATGCGGCGTTTCCGCATCGTCGGGTGCATGGTGCTGCCACATAACCTGTACACGCATATGTCCCATGCGGATTTGCTCGATGGCAATATATTCCTGCGCCCACTCGATTTCCTGCCCCAAGGTGCTGTTTTGACTACCGTCGCGCAGTTGTGCGCGGAACAGGTTGGCTAGATTCTCCAGCAAAGTTTCCGCATCATACGGACGCAGACGGATTAAGCTGATGGCGGCATTCAGGCTGTTAAACAAGAAATGCGGACGGATACGCGCCGTCAACGCACTCAATCTGGCTTCGGAAATAGAAGGCGCAAGGCTGTTGCGGCGGGCCGCTTCGATGTACATGAAACTGAAACAAAAAAAGGTCAGCAAGAAGAAGTGCTGAATCAACGACCAAATATCTGTCTTCAAAATTACTAAATCGACAAACAAGAAAATCAGCAGGTTGGAGACGTAGGAAACCACAACGCTGTACTGCGAGCGAAGCAGGGACGGCGCAAATGCCTGTAAGAAATAGACCTTAAGTAAAATTAAAAGGATGACGGGGCAAGCCCATGAAAAATGTTGGAAAATCTGTTCCGGATAAGGCACCCCCGATACTGTCATCAACGGAAAGATAAACAAACTGATTAACAAAATAATGAGCAGGCGCACCAAAGTTGCGGAATTGCGCAAATCCGGCACTGCGAAATTCTGGTTTATTTGACGTATAATAGACATGATTTCAACCGTTTTCTTTCATAATGTATAGACGGGTCTGCTATATTGAAGACGTAGACCCTGTTTTTTTATTTATATTTTAAGGATGCTGATATGAGCAAGGACAAAACCTGGTCAGGCCGTTTTAACGAACCTGTTTCCGAGCTGGTCAAAAAATATACCGGCTCGATTGATTTTGACAAACGACTGGCCGAATGGGACATCCAAGGCTCGCTGGCACACGCGCAAATGCTGACACAGTCGGGCGTTTTGAGCGAAGACGACCTCTCCGCCATCCGTCAGGGCATGGCCGAGATTATAGCAGAAATCAAAGAAGGAACGATTTCCTGGTCACTGGATTTGGAAGATGTCCACATGAATATCGAACGCCGCCT
Organism: Neisseria sp. P0001.S005; assembly: GCF_051963715.1. Lineage (NCBI taxonomy): Bacteria > Pseudomonadati > Pseudomonadota > Betaproteobacteria > Neisseriales > Neisseriaceae > Neisseria > Neisseria sp. P0001.S005. The sequence goes on from NZ_JBQCTZ010000063.1 coordinate 8,798, forward strand.
TACCGACAAAATCGGCGATGCCGGCAAACGCCTGCACACCGGCCGCAGCCGCAACGACCAAGTCGCCACCGACATCCGCCTGTGGCTGCGCGATCAAATTACCGTTATCCAAAGCCTGATTCAAAACCTTCAGACGGCCTTGGTTGATTTGGCGGAACAAAACGCCGAAACCGTCATGCCCGGCTTTACCCATCTGCAAGTTGCCCAGCCGGTCAGCTTCGGGCATCACATGCTCGCCTATGTCGAAATGCTCGGACGCGATTTCGAGCGCATGGCCGACTGCCACAAACGCGTCAACCGTATGCCGCTCGGCGCCGCCGCCCTTGCCGGTACCACCTACCCGATTCAACGCGAAATCACCGCCGAGCTGTTGGGCTTCGAACAAATCTGCCAAAACTCGCTCGATGCCGTATCCGACCGCGATTTTGCCATTGAGTTCACGGCTGCCGCTTCTCTGATTATGGTTCACCTGAGCCGTCTTTCCGAAGAATTGATTTTGTGGATGAGCCCGCATTTCGGCTTTATCGATATTGCCGACCGTTTCTGCACCGGCTCATCCATCATGCCGCAAAAGAAAAACCCCGACGTACCTGAACTGGTGCGCGGTAAATCCGGTCGCGTAATTGGCCACCTGATCGGCCTGGTTACCCTGATGAAATCGCAGCCTTTGGCATACAACAAAGACAATCAGGAAGACAAAGAGCCTTTGTTTGACACTGCCGACACACTTATCGACACCCTGCGCATTTACGCCGATATGATGCGCGGCGTGACCGTCAAACCCGACAATATGCGCGCCGCCGTGATGCAGGGTTTTGCAACGGCTACCGACTTGGCGGATTACTTGGTGAAAAAAGGCATGCCTTTCCGCGACAGCCACGAAGTTGTTGCCCAAGCTGTGCGCCATGCCGATGAAGCTGGCGTTGATTTGAGCGAATTGCCGCTTGAAGTCCTGCAAGGTTTCAGCGGTTTGATTGCCGAAGATGTTTACAGCGTGCTGACACCCGAAGGCAGCTTAAACGCGCGCAACCACTTGGGCGGCACCGCGCCTGAACAAGTCCGTTTCCAAGTCAAACGCTGGCGTGAATTGTTGGCTTAAACCTATCTAAACACATAATAAAAGGCCGTCTGAAAATTTTCAGACGGCCTTTTGATTACCCATGTTACACTCAACCTCACAATAAAAACAGATAAAACCTAAACTTATCTTCAAACGAGAAAACACGCCCCCTGACTTTGCCGCCATCTTCAAACAAAAGGAGCAAGGATGAAAAACTTTGTCTTTAAATTGGCTATGATCTGCCTATTCAGCGGATGCTATGCCGTATTTGTCGCCTGGGAAAATGGTGGATTCAGCCAGCTCCATGATTTTCAAGCAATAGAGAGCAACGGCATAAGCGTATACCTTCATCAAACCTCCCCCATAGCCATGCAGGCTGAAAAAAACGAGCTGTCGATTTTGCAAAACAACCAAAACAGCTTGGCCTCTTGTGTCGGCATTGAATCTTTATGCGAACAAGCCAAGCCAGGCATCTGGGTTGAGCATGCCAAATTCTTACAACACAAAGACACGGGCAAATTATTGGTACTTTCGTTGGACTATTTGGAAAACAATGACACCGCAAAAACCCTACACAACCGCTATACTGCATCGCTCCTACCCCAAGCAGACAGAACGGAGGCGTGGCATTATGCCTGGCGTACATTTCTAAGGTCAGTAACTTTCCTACTGCTCTTCAATTTACTGTCAATGATTTTTGCCCTATTTGAAAAAAAGACAACCGCAGCATAAAAACATGCCGTCTGAAAACATTTTCAGACGGCATGTTTCATTATCAAAGCTTAACGCGGATGAACCATATCGGCAGGAACGACCAATTCGTCAAACTCTTCGCCTGTCAGCAAGCCCAATTCGATGGCGGTTTCGCGCAACGATTTGTCGTTTTTGTAGGCGGTTTTGGCAACTTTGGCGGCGTTTTCGTAGCCGATTTTACGGTTTAACGCAGTAACCAACATCAGGGAATGGTGCAGGAAATAGTCGATTTTTTCCGGTACGGGTTCGATGCCGACGGCGCAGTGTTCGTTGAAGCTGTTGCACGCGTCGCCCAACAGGCGGATGGATTGCAAGAGGTTGTAGGCGATAACGGGCATATAGACGTTCAGCTCGAAATTGCCCGACGCGCCCGCCATGCCGATGGTGACGTCGTTGCCGAACACTTGGCAGCACACCATGGTCATCGCTTCGCATTGGGTCGGGTTGACTTTGCCCGGCATGATGGACGAACCCGGCTCGTTTTCGGGGATTTTGATTTCGCCCAAACCGCAGCGCGGGCCGCTTGCCAGCCAGCGGATGTCGTTGGCGATTTTGTTCAGGCTTGCCGCCAGTGTTTTCAATGCGCCCGAAGCGGAAACGGCGGCATCGCGTCCGCCCAAGGCTTCAAATTTGTTCGGCGCGCTGACAAACGGCAGGCCGGACAGTTCGGCGAGTTTGGCGGCGGCTTTTTCGGCGTATTCGGGATGGCTGTTCAAACCCGTACCGACCGCTGTGCCGCCCAAAGCGAGTTCGTACAAACCTTTGAGCGCGTCGTTCAGACGGCCTAAGCCGTGGTCGAGTTGGGAAACGTAGCCGGAAAATTCTTGTCCCAAAGTCAGCGGCGTCGCGTCCTGCAAATGGGTGCGGCCGATTTTGACAATGGGGGCGAATTCTTTGGCTTTTTTGTCCAATGTGTCGCGCAGGGCTTGGACGGCGGGGATGAGGTGGCGGTTGATTTCAATCGCGGCGGCGACGTGGATGGCGGTCGGGAACGCGTCGTTGGTGGATTGCGCATGGTTCACATGGTCGTTGGGATGGACGGGCTGATACGCCGCCAAACCCGTACCGGCGATTTCGTTGGCGCGGTTCGCCAGCACTTCGTTCATGTTCATATTGGACTGCGTGCCGGAGCCGGTCTGCCAAACCACTAAGGGGAACTGCCCGTCGAGCTTGCCGTTCAACACATCGTCCGCCGCCTGCGTAATCAAATCCGCCTGCTCAGGCTTAATCCTGCCGAGGGAAACATTGGTGGCGGCTGCGGCTTTTTTCACCAGCGCCAAAGCATAAATCAGCGGCTGCGGCAGGGTTTCGCCGCCGATTTTGAAATTGTTGCGGCTGCGCTGGGTCTGCGCGCCCCAATAGGCTTCGGACGGGACTTCGACATTGCCCATGGTGTCGTGTTCGGTACGGGTACTCATGCGTTTCTCCTATATTTAAATAGAAATAATAATGATTCGTAAAATTATTATAACCAGCAATAGGCCGTCTGAAAAGAGAGAGTTTTTTCAGACGGCCTATCTGCTTTATAAACGGAAAACACAAACGCAAGATGAAACTCAAATACAAACCTCGCCAACACTCCCCTCTTCTAAAAGTTTTTAGCCCGTATCGGCTTATGTTCAAAGCTAAAGCTTCCTTACCGACAATAAAGTTTTGTCGGCCTCAGACACTTTATCGTTTCTTTACTTTGCTTCTCTCTAAGAGCATAATAAATAAAAATGATTATCAGGATATAAATAATGAAACAAAACCATTTGATTTGCTTGTTAATGAGTAGTTTTGCCGCTGCAAACGGCTTTGCCGAAACCTTGGCAGACCCTGATGAAATCCAGCCTGTCAAAACCTTCTCCCCTCCCAAACCGATTGCCCCGACCGCCGCACAAGGCTATTTCCCTGAAAACCAGTTCGACCGCACTGACCGCAGCGATCATTACTTTGTTACCGAAAACATAGACCAAGCCTTCCGTCCGCTGAAAGCAAACAGCGGCTTTTACGGCAAAAGCTTTTACAATTCCGTTACCGCACAAGCGCGCGGGGCAAAGGTGTACGGCGTGGCCAACCTCAATCACACCAAGGCCAACGGCTATAAAGACGGCGACGGTAATCAGACCGATTGGAAATACAGCCGTTTTAATCAAGCTTTGGTACTCGGTTTTGTGCCGTCTGAAAATCAGGAATACCGTCTCACCTACCTACACGACGACATCAACAACGACCGCCAGCCGCAGTTCGTCAACGATGCATTGGATACCGAACGCCATATCGCCAAACTCAACGCGCGTTGGGGCAATGCCGATTTGAGCAATACGGTCAGCGCGGAAGCAGGCGTCATCAAACTCAAACGCCGCGCCGACAATTACTCCCTGCGCCAAAACAACACACCGCAGCAAGTGTTTGTAGAACTTGACCGCAAAGTGTATGATTCCTCGCTCAAACACGACGCGGACTTCGGCAAGTTCCACAACACGGCCGCCGTCAGCTATCGCAACGACAGCCAAAACGGCGAGCGCAACGCCCACACTCCCATGCGCGACTTCCTCAACGGCTACCGTTTCGCCGATGTGCACATCGACCGCTGGCGCATTGCCGATACCCTGTCTTACAAGTTTGACGACCGACACAAACTGGGCTTGGGTTTGAGCTACGAACTCAATGAAGCGGATGTTCGCAAAAATACGGCACAGCCCGCCCATCCGATGAACCGCAATCTCGCCTTCGCATCGGCGCAACAAATCTGGAAAACCCATTACGGCTGCGACTTCAACGGCAAAGTGCGCCGTCATGCCTTCTCAGGCGAACTCAAATACGATTTCACGCCGTCTGAAACGCAAAAATACAGCGTCTCCCTTGCTCACTTAGAACGAATCGGCGACAACACCGAACGCTTCAACTCGCTTGCCGCCATCGTGCAAAACCGCATGAACGGCGCGCTGATGAACCAAAACCCAGCCGCCGCCATCGCAGGCAATCCCCTGCTGAAAACCGAAAAACACAATCGCATCAAGCTCACCGCCGACAGCCGCAACGACTACTACAACGGCTACATGAACTCGTTGGCAGGCGCAGGCTGGAACGTAGGCGGCACACTTGTGGCGGACAAAGTCAAAGACCTGATTATTTTTGACCGCGCACACGGACAAAGCGGCACGGCTTCCAAAGGCGGCGGCATCATCACACGCAACGTGGATGCACGCCTGATTACCGCGCAGGCCTACGCGCGTTACAACTTCAATCCGCATTGGGCGGCAGGCATCAAAGCCACCTACAACTACGGACACAACGAAACCGACGGCAGGCCGCTCTATCAAATCCGTCCGTTTGAAGCAGCCGTCCAAGCCGACTACAAAAACTACTTTGCCCACGGCAGCTACAACATCGGCGCGGCAGCACGCTTTGTCGCCAAACAAACGCGCGGCGATTTTGACGCGGCAAGTGGTCTGGGTATAGACAAACGCGAAGCCGCCAAAGGCTTTACCGTTGCCGACGTGTACGCAGGCGTAAACATCAAAGACAAATACGGCTTGCGTTTAGGCGTGAACAACGTGTTCAACAAAAAATACGCCGAACACATCAGCGGCGACCACGTCCTCGCCCTGTCGCCCAGTGTGGTATATGCACCGGGTAGGACATATTGGTTGAGTTTGCACGCGGCGTTTTAAAATCAGGCCGTCTGAAAGAATGCCTGCATTGGCTTATTAAGAATTTAGGAGATAAAAAATGGATATGAAAAGACGCGATTTCTTAAAAATGACCGCCGCGCTGGCAGCCGCAGGCGTTTCGCCTTCGCTGTTGGCGGTGGGGAAAGAGCAATTTACCATTTACGGCGCGCCGGCGATGCCCAGCGTAACCATTGCCGTAGCGGCGTTGCAAGGCAAGCTGGCGAAGCAGGCGGATGTGTCGCTCAAGGTTTGGCGCTCGCCCGACCAGCTTCGCGCGGGCGTGGCGAGCGGGCAATTTAAAGTGATGATGAGTCCGAGCAATGTCGGCGTAAACCTGCGCAACCAAGGGCAGAAAGTCGGCATGGTGAATATTTTAACCAACGGCATCACGCAGTTGGTCTGCAAAGGCAGTGCGATTACCTCGCCGCAAGATTTGGTCGGCAAAAAAATCCTTGTGCCGTTTAAAAACGATATGCCCGACATCGTGCTGCAAGCCTTGTTGAAAAAACTGAAAATCGACGCGCACAAAGTCGGCATCACTTACACCGCCACGCCGCCCGAAGCGGTGGGGCTGTTTTTGAGCAAGGACTACCACGCCGCCATCCTGCCCGAACCGATGGCGAGCGCGGGTATGCTCAAAGGCAAAACCATGGGCGTAAACGTCGTGCGCGGCTTTGATTTGGTGAAGGCATGGGGGCAGGCGTTTGACACCAAACCGCTGATTCCGATGGCGGGCATCATTGCCAACGAAGAATATTTCCACGCGCACAAGGCGAAGTTTGACATCTTCCATCAGGATTTGAAAAACGCGCTCAACTGGATACTGGCCAACCGCCAAAGCGCGGCGAAAATCGGCAAAAACTACCTCCCCGCCCCCGAACCCGCCCTAGTCATGGGCTTGGACGGCGCGCGGCTGACGGTAACCAAAGGCAGTGAAGTGAAGAACGAGATTTTGAAGTTTTACGAAATCCTGATGCAGTTCAACCCGAAACTTTTGGGCGGCAAGCTGCCGGATAACGGGTTCTTCTTGGCTTAAAGGGAAAGAGGTCGTCTGAAAAGGGTAGGGTGGTTGTGAATACCTGATTTATCATTTTTCAGACGGCCTGTCAGGACATTATCAGAGTAGCGTAGGTCGGATTCTTGAATCCGACATTTCGGCTAAACGGGGCTGTCGGATACAAGTATCCGACCTACTTTTTTCAGACGGCCTATCAGATAATATTCGAACAGTACACAAAAAGCCGTCATTCCCGCGCAGGCGGTAATCCAGTCTTTGATATTGCAGGAATGTTTTAAAATTGCAGCAACGTCAAACTTCTGGATTCCCGCCTGCGCGGGAATGACGGCGGGTGGTAACCGTAGGTTGTCAACCCCAATAAAACCGTTGAACTGTCTGAAATGTTGGGTCATGACCCAACCTACGCTTGCTGTGATGTTTTAGTATCAATGTCTTTTTATTCAAACAGGAGAAGAAAAATGCCTATTCATGATTGCCGTGGTGAAAAAACTCGTGAGCAACTTGTTCGTGATTTTGAAATTGTACCTTTAGCTCATGTCAGATTACTGAATGGACAAACTAAGGAAAGTTGTGCTGGACCAGATGTAGGAGAGTACTATGTTTTTAGTTATCGAAGTCGTCCAAATGCGAAAGATGCTAATGGAGAAGATGTAGGTACTTTTGTCTGTGGAATAACTGCCGCTAATGACTTTATTAATTTGATACAACGGAAAAATCCAGCAGTAAATCGATTGCCTTTATTTGATCCGTTGGCAGGTTTGGGTCAAGTTGGAAATGCAAATAATGCAGGTCGTGCTGGCGCTGGAAGAGGTGTTCAACAAGTACCAAACTGGAATCCAATAGCTAAAGAACTCTATGATGCAATAGGTATGATTTGTATTATGTGGAATTTGAATAATGTTAGTGGTGCATTGAAAAGTGTGTTATTTAAATTGATTGAAAATCCCATGCGGATACCTAGAAATTCAGATATACTCAGTATAAATACTATTATTTCAAGAAAATTCAATATCGATGTAGGTAATCAACGTGTAACCAGTTTAGCTTTATATTTTCAAGATTTTATGGTAACGCATGGAGAGCCTAATCCCCCATTAATACAGTTCCCTAATTTAACGGCACATTTTATTCAAAATGTTGCTAATAGTCGGAATCCTGTTCCTTACTTTAATTAATTAGTAATCGTAGGTTGGTTTAGTCGCAGGCGTATCCCAATCAAAATACTGAATCCCAAACCAAGGTCGTCTGAAAAACAATATTTGTGGAAACCAAACCGTTTTGTTGGTTTACGGTGTTCCATCTAACCCAATTACCATTTTTCAGACGACCTACCGTCCCCAAACCATCCCCATCAACCAACACCCAAACCATGATTAAAACCGACAAAATCCGCAAACCGCAGCCTGCGGTGTTTTACATCATCGACTACCTTTGGAGCGGCTTTGCCGGTTTGAGCGTGGCGATGGTGGTGGTGGCGTTGTGGGCGTGGGGCAGTGCTGTGTTCGGCGGGTTTATGCTGCCTGCGCCGGTGGAGGTATTTCAAAAGTCGTTTGATTTATTGAAACATTTTCAGGAAAACGAAATCGGGATTTCGCTGTGGCGGTCGGTGGTGGGCATTTCGGTTGCACTGGTGGCGGGATTGGCGGCGGGGCTGGTGGCGGGCAGTTTTAAGACGGCGATGGCGTTGCTTAAGCCTGTGATTACGGTTTTGTTGGCGATGCCGCCGATTATTTGGGTGGTGATGGCGTTGTTTTGGTTCGGTTTCGGTAATCCGAGCGTGTTGTTTACCATCATTGTGTTGGTTGCGCCGCTGACGTTTGCGAGTGCGGCGGTCGGGATGGCGAGCGTGAACAAGCAGCATGAGGAGTTGTTTGACGCTTATAAATTAGGCCGTCTGAAAAAAATCCGCTATCTGTATATCCCGCATCTGACGGGCTATGTGATTTCCAGCATCGGCGTGGCGGTGGCGATGGGGGTGAAGGTGGTGATTATGGCGGAACTCTTGGGCGCGAGCGAAGGCGTGGGCGCGCGGATTGCGGACGCGAGGGCGATGCTGGAGACTTCGACGGTGATGGCTTATGTGGTGTTGGTTATCGTGTTTGTGTCGCTGTTTGAATACCTGATTACCAAGCCTTTGGAAATTTTGTTTATGCCGTGGAGAAGATGATGCTCTGTCTTGAAAACGTGCGTTTTGAAATTCTCCGCGATCCCATTGTGCGCGATTTCAGTTTGAACCTGCAACACGGCGAAGTAAAAGCTTTGTTCGGGCCGAGCGGCTGCGGCAAGACGACGGTTTTGCGGCTGATTGCGGGTTTGGAAACGCCGAAATCGGGCACGATACGCAATACTTTCCGCAAAACGGGTTTTCTGTTTCAGGAAAACCGCCTGCCGGGAAACTTGACCGCGATGCAGAATATCGCTATTTTTATGGACAAACTTGATGAAGGCGAAATCATCGCGCTGGCGGCGAAAGTCGGGCTGACTGCGGGCGATTTGAACAAATATCCGACCGAATTGTCCGGCGGCATGGCGAAACGGGTAGCATTTTTGCGCCTGCTGCTGTGCGGCTGCGACCTTGCCTTGCTGGACGAGCCGTTCGTCGGTTTGGATCGCGATTTGCGCGATATTTTGGTCGCCATGCTGGTGGAAAAAATCGAGCGGCAGGGCATGGCGTGTATGCTGGTAACGCACGACCGCTTCGAAGCCGCACGCCTGAGCCATGAAATCATGCTGCTTTCCACTAAGGGCATGAACGTGCAAAACGTGATTACCCTGCCTACGCCGCTGTCCGAACGCGATTCGGCTTTTGAAGAAGCCGTGGTGGCAAGAGAGTTTCAGGGGATTCATTATTATGAGTGATAGGAATTTAAATTTCTGACAAACCTTGCGGTTCGTTGCCCTCTCCCTAACCCTCTCCCTAACCCTCTCCCACGGGGAAAGGGGATCAGGTTTCTCAAAATCAGAGAGCCGTAGAATTGGGAATCAGATGTCAGGTAAACCTGAAAATGTTCAGGCTCGACAGCCCAATTCCCTCTCCCCGTGGGAGATGGCTAGGGAGAGGGTAAGCAAGCCGCAGGCTTGCCTCTTTAGCGAAAGATACGAATCTGTTATCCGAACGCGATTCGGTT
>NZ_JBQCTZ010000064.1:0-18190 GCF_051963715.1 Neisseria sp. P0001.S005
CTTGGTTCGACCGGTTTGGGGCAGGGGGTGGCGATTCCTCACGGCCGTCACGCATGCGTGAAAAAAGCCACCGGTGCTTTTATCCGCACCAAAGAGCCGGTTGCCTTTGATGCGCCCGACGGCAAACCCGTTTCCCTGATTTTCATCCTGCTTGTGCCTGAAAACGCTACCGGCGAACATTTGGAAGTCTTGTCCAAACTTGCCGGCAGATTCTCTCAAAAAGCCATCCGTGAAGCGTTGATGGCCGCTACTTCTGCCGAAGAAGTACGTACACTCCTGAGCGAAGAGTAATTCATGCCCAGCATATCTGTCCGCCGCCTGTTTTCCGATAATCAGCACAAACTCGAACTTGCTTGGGCTGCCGGTAATTCCGGCGCGGACAACCGTATCGGTGTCGAAGCCGATAAACCCGTCTTGGCCTTGGTCGGCCACTTAAACTTTATCCATCCCAACCAAATTCAAGTTGTCGGCGTAGCTGAAGCCGAATATTTGCGCCGCTTGGAAACGGGCGAGCTCAACTACGATTTCGGCGAGCTTTTCGACATCCCCATGTCTTTGGTCATTGTCGCCAACGGCTTGCCGGTTTCGCCCAAATTGCGCGATTATTGCCATACCAACAGTATTCCTTTGCTGACTTCCAAGCAGGAAAGTCCGCACTTGATGGACGTTTTGCGGATTTATCTGCAACGTACATTGGCTACTTCCACCATCAAGCACGGCGTATTTTTGGATGTATTTGAAGTGGGCGTACTCATTACCGGACAATCCGGCTTGGGTAAGAGCGAATTGGCATTGGAGCTGATTTCGCGCGGCCACAGCCTGATTGCCGATGATGCGGTCGAACTTTTCCGTACCGGCCCGGAAATGCTGGAAGGCCGTTGTCCGCCTATGCTGCGTGATTTCCTCGAAGTACGCGGTTTGGGCATACTCAATATCCGCCATATTTTTGGCGAAACCTCTATCCGTCCGAAAAAAATCCTCCAGCTGATTATTAATTTGGTTCCGGCCGACGACGGATACATGAAACAACTCGATCGATTGAGCATCCGTACCGAAACAGCATCTATCCTCAACGTCAGCGTCCGTTCCGTTACCCTGCCTGTTGCAATCGGTCGAAACTTAGCAGTATTGGTTGAAGCTGCAGTGCGCAATTACATCCTTCAATTGCGCGGTAAAGACAGCACCAAAGAATTCCTCGAACGCCATCAAACACAACTCAAAGAAAACGAACAAAATCATGAAAATCGTCCTGATTAGCGGCTTATCCGGCTCAGGAAAATCCGTAGCCCTCAAACAACTCGAAGATTTAGGCTATTATTGCGTTGATAATCTGCCTTTGGAAATGTTGCCTTCGCTGGTGTTGTACCATATTGAACGCGGTGAAGAAACCCAGCTTGGTGTCAGCGTTGATATCCGTTCCGGTATCAATATCCAAGAAGCGCAAGAGCAAATCCAATATTTGCGTGACGAAGGACATCAGGTCGAAGTCCTCTTTGTTGAAGCAGAAGAGGGCGTGTTGGTTCGCCGCTTCTCAGAAACCCGTCGCGGACATCCTTTGTCCGGTCAAAACCTGACTTTGTTGGAAAGCCTGCAAAAAGAACGCGAGTGGCTCTTCCCGCTTAGAGACATTGCATATTGCATCGATACTTCCAAAATGAACGCGCAGCAGCTGCGTTATGCTGTGCAACAGTGGCTCAACATTGAACGTGTCGGTTTGCTGGTCATTCTTGAATCCTTTGGTTTCAAATACGGCGTTCCCAACAATGCCGACTTTATGTTTGACATGCGCAGCCTGCCCAATCCGTATTACGATCCGGAATTGCGCCCCTTTACCGGCATGGACAAGCCTATTCAAGATTATTTGGGCCAGCAGCCGTTGGCTCAAGAAATGGTTGATGACATCGACCATTTTATTAGCCGCTGGCTGCCGCGCCTGCAACAAGAGAGCCGCAGTTATGTGACGATTGCCATCGGTTGTACCGGCGGGCAGCACCGCTCCGTTTATGTTGTGGAAAAACTGGCCGAGTGCCTCAAAGACCGTTACGAACTCCTTGTCCGCCACCGTCAGGCACAAAGCTTGGCAGGACGCTAACTTGCCGTTTCAGACGGCCTCAAAGGAAGAAACCATGAAAAAAATCAGTCTGACTGCATTATCCCTGCTTATCTTGACCGCCTGTGCAACAGAGCCTGTCACTGCTTACCGTTGGCACCGTACCGGCGCGAGCGAAGCTGAAGTTTCCCGCCAAATCAATACCTGCAAATCACAAGTTCAAAATGGAACCAAACGTGGCGATACATCCAAAACGTTTGAGCAATGTATGGATGAAGCAGGTTATTACAGCTACGAGCATGGCAACCTCTAAATCCTGATTGACCGATTATCCAAATACTGAGGCCGTCTGAAAAACAATGATTTTTCAGACGGCCTCAGATACGAATAGAAAGAATAAAAAGACATGGCTATCCAATGGTTTCCCGGCCACATGAACAAGGCAAAAAAAGCCATTGCCGAACGCATTAAAAGCGTTGATATGGTGATTGAGATGCTGGACGCGCGTATGCCTGCTTCCAGCGAAAACCCTTTGCTTGCCCAGTTGTCCAAAGGCAAGCCCAAACTTAAAATTTTAAATAAACAAGACCTTGCCGATCCCGAGCGCACCAAAGTTTGGCTCGAACACTACAACAGCCACCAAGATACCCGCGCCATTGCGCTTGATTCTTCCGAAACCGGCGCGCATGGCAAAATTACCCAAGCCTGCCGCGCCATGATTCCGCATCGCCAAGGTATCGAGAAACCGCTGCGTGTCCTGATTTGCGGTATCCCCAACGTCGGCAAATCTACCTTGATTAACGGCATGATCGGCAAAAAATCTGCCAAAACCGGTAACGAACCCGGTATTACCAAAGCCGAACAGCGCCTTTTCCTTGCCGACGATTTCTGGCTTTACGATACCCCCGGTATGTTGTGGCCGAAAATTATTGTTGAAGAAGGCGGCTACAACCTTGCGGCCGGCGGTGCAGTCGGACGCAACGCGCTGGACGAAGAAGAAGTGGCGCTTGAGCTTTTGGATTACCTCCGCCGCCATTATCTGGCCCTGTTGCAAGAGCGCTATCAAGCCGACAAAGATCCAAGCAGCCATTGGGACGATACTTCTTGGCTGGAGTGGATTGCCAAGAAACGCGGTGCGGTTTTGAGCGGCGGACGGGTCAACTACCAAAAGGCTGCTGAAAATATCCTGATCGATTTCCGCGAAGGCAAAATCGGCAGAATTACGCTGGAAACGCCAAACCAATGGGAAACTTGGCTGAAAAAAGCCAGACAGAAAGAGGCCGAACTTAAAGCCATTCGCGAAGCCAGAAAGGCGGAAAGAAAAGGGCAGCAGCCTTCAGCCGATTAATATAAAAGGCCGTCTGAAATCTATTTTCAGACGGCCTTTTGTTGGAATAGACAATTTAGAGGACGGTACGGCTGAAGCTGTCCAAGGTTTTATCGGTTTGGATTTGGTTGAACTGCATGATGGTTTTGTCGCCTTGCTTTTCGTCCAATTCGATTTTTCGTACCAGCGTATCGCCGTTGATTTCGATACGGTTGAAGATCTGACGGGTAATGGCGGTTTTCGGAGTTAAGGTCAACGTCCATTTTTTCTCGTTGCCGTTTAATTTCAAATCAAATTGTTTTTCCAAGCCTTGGGTATTGCCGCCCAAAAGGTCGAGGAAGAGTTTGATTTGGCGGCTTTGGCCGTTGAGCTTGCTGGCGTTTGGGTTGACCCATTGGCTGCCGTTCCATTGCATGATGCCGTCTGAACGCACGCGCAGAGTGGTTTCAAATGGTTTTTGCATTTTCCAGAGCAGGCCTTTTTGTGGGACAAGGGTAAAGCTGCCGCTGGTGGTCATGGGTTTGCTGAGGGATTTTAGCTGGCGTTGTTGGACAAAATTGCCTTGCACGTTTTGCGGTTTTTGCAGGGTTTGTGCCAATTCGGCAGGGGAAAATGCCCACAAAGCCGGAGCGCTGATGAGGAGAGTAAGAGAAAGAATGGTTTTTTTCATTGTGCTTCCATAAGGTCTGAGGCCGTCTGAAAGTTCAGACGGCCTTTTATTGCTTTAATTATAAGGCTGACAAGGCCTGATTAAAGGTTGCGCTTGGACGCATCGCTTGTGCGGCTTTTTCAGGATTGGCTGCGTAGTAGCCGCCGATGTCGACCGCTTTGCCTTGTACGGCAGAGAGTTCTTCAACGATTTTGGCTTCGTCGGCAGTCAAAGCTGCTGCCAATGGCGCAAATGCGGCTTTCAGTTCAGCATCTTTGTCTTGCGCTGCCAATTCTTGCGCCCAATAGAGGGTGAGGTAGAAATGGCTGCCGCGGTTGTCGAGTTCACCTGCTTTGCGTTTAGGCGATTTGTCGTTCAACAGCAGTTTTTCGGTGGCGGTATCCAGCGTGTCGGCGAGGACTTGGGCTTTGGCGTTGCCGGTTTTTTGCGCCAGATGTTCAAACGATACGGCAAGCGCGAGGAATTCGCCCAGTGAGTCCCAACGCAAGTGGTTTTCTTCGAGGAATTGTTGGACGTGTTTCGGTGCGGAGCCGCCCGCGCCGGTTTCAAACATACCGCCGCCATTCATCAATGGAACGATAGACAGCATTTTCGCGCTGGTACCCAGTTCCAAAATTGGGAACAAGTCGGTCAGGTAGTCGCGCAGGACGTTGCCGGTTACGGAGATGGTGTCTTCGCCGTTTTTCAGACGGCCCAAGCTGAACTTGGCGGCTTCTTCGGGAGCGAGGACGCGGATGTCAAGGCCGTTGGTATCCAGTTCGGCAAGGTAAGCTTTAACCTTGGCGAGTAGGCTCTTGTCGTGCGGACGGTTTTCGTCGAGCCAGAATACGGCCGGGGTATTGCTCAGACGGGCGCGGTTGACGGCGAGTTGTACCCAGTCTTTAACCGGAGCGTCTTTGGTTTGGCACATACGCCAGATGTCGCCGGCTTCAACGTCGTGTTGCATCAGGACATTGCCTGCTGCATCAACCACTTGAACTTGGCCGTCGGCTTCGATTTCAAAAGTTTTGTTGTGTGAACCGTATTCTTCGGCTGCTTGCGCCATCAGGCCGACGTTAGGAACGGTGCCCATGGTTGTCGGGTCAAACGCGCCGTGTTTGCGGCAGAAGTCGATGGTTGCTTGGTAAACACCGGCATAGCTGCTGTCGGGAATCACGGCTTTGGTGTCTTGCGCTTTGCCATCTTTATCCCACATACGGCCGGAGTTGCGGATCATCGCAGGCATGGAAGCGTCGACGATGACATCGCTGGGAACGTGCAGGTTGGTGATGCCTTTATCGGAATCGACCATCGCCAAATCAGGGTTGGCGGCGTAAACGGCGGCGATTTCGGCTTCGACGGCGGCGCGGGTGTCCGCATCCAGTTTGTCCAGATTGGCCAGCAGGTTGCCGAAGCCATTGTTGACGTTGACACCTGCGGCAGCCAGTTTGTCGCCGAATTTTTCAAATACAGGCGCAAAGAACACTTTGACGGCGTGTCCGAAGATAATCGGGTCGGACACTTTCATCATGGTGGCTTTCATGTGCAGCGAGAATAATACGCCTTTTGCTTTCGCGTCTTTCACTTGTTCGGCAAGGAAGGCGAGCAGGGCTTTTTTGCTCATTACGGTCGCGTCGATGATTTCGCCGGCTTTCAGGGCAACAGGCTCGCGCAGCTCTTTTTTGTTGCCTTGTTTGTCGGTGAATACGATGGATACGGAAGTCGCTTCAGGTACGGTAACGGATTGTTCGTTATGGAAAAAGTCGCCGCTTTGCATGGTGGCAACGTGGGTTTTGGAGTCTTTCGTCCATGCGCCCATGCTGTGCGGATGTTTTTTCGCAAAGTTTTTTACTGCTTTAGGGGCGCGACGGTCGGAGTTGCCTTCGCGCAGGACTGGGTTTACCGCGCTGCCTTTGATGCGGTCGTAGCGTTCGCGTACGGCTTTTTCTTCATCGGTTTGAGGGTCGGCAGGATAGTCGGGAACGGAAAAGCCTTTAGACTGCAATTCTTTAATCGCGGCAGTCAGTTGAGGTACGGATGCGCTGATGTTCGGCAGTTTGATCACGTTGGCGTCGGGTTGTTTCACCAGTTCGCCCAACTCGGCAAGCGCGTTGGGTACGCGCTGAGCTTCGGTCAGATGTTCGGGGAACGCCGCCAGAATGCGGCCGGACAGGGAAATATCGCTGGTTTTGACTTCGATACCGGCATGGCGGGTAAACGCCTGCACGATTGGCAGCAGGGATTGAGTGGCCAATGCAGGAGCTTCGTCGGTGTAGGTATAGATAATGGTGGATTTAGTCATGGGATTATTCTCTATGTAGGTTAAGTTTTTCTTTTCGGGCACATTGCGAGAAGAAACGTGCTAAGCCTATTATGGCATATTTCGGCGGATTTGGTTGTTGTTTTGATGTTATTGTTTTTTAAGTTGCGGAAAAGAAAAAGGCCGTCTGAAAAGACGACCTAAATATTAAGGACTTATCCGATAATCAAAACGGCATTGCTGCCGCCGAAGGCAAATGACGAGCTGGCGGCAATGCGTTTTTCAGACGGCCAGCGGCTGTTTTCGTTGGTCAAAGCGATGTTGGGCAGCCCGGAATCGGGTACGTTGTCCCATTGTTGCGGCGGCAGTTTGCCTTCGGGATTGTATTGGCGGTTGGCCATTAACCAGGCAAACGCGGCTTCAATCGCACCGGCTGCTCCCAAGGTATGGCCGGTGGACGGCTTGGTTGAGGTGCAAAGGGTGTGGCTGCCAAATACTTCGGCAACGGCTCGGCTTTCCATGCTGTCGTTGTGTTGCGTGCCGGTGCCGTGCAGATTGATCCAGCCGATGTTTTCCGCTTTCAAACTGGCTTTATCCAAAGCGGCCTGAAAGGATTGGGCTGCACCCAAACCATCGGGGCGGGGCGAAGACATATGGTAGGCATCGCTGCTTGCACCATAGCCGAGCAATTGCATTTCGCCGTCAAAATCGGCATCGCGCGTCATCACGAAAAATGCGGCCGCTTCGCCGATATTGATTCCGTTGCGGTTGGCAGAAAAGGGCTTGGCGATGCCGTCTGAAAGCACTTCCAAAGAGGCAAAACCATTAATCGTCAGCGCCGAAAGCGTATCTGCGCCGCCGCAAATCACGGCATCACACAATCCGGCACGAAGCAGTCGGGCTGCGCTGATGAGGGCGCGTGCGCCGGAAGTGCAGGCGGTGGAGACGGTATAGCGCAAGCCGTCCAAACCGTAAACTTGGGCGATAAATTCGGAGGGAGAAGCCATGGTGTGTTGCAGTTGTTTGAACGGAACATCCGTCCACTCACCACCTTGGACAACGTGTTGGAACAAAGGGATATTTTCGTCTGCGCCACTGGTGGACGTACCGGTAACGACAGCAACCCTTTCTTTGCCGTAACGGGCAATGGCCGTCTGAATCAGTCCGTCTATTTGCGAAAGCGCGTGCAGGATAAGCTGGTTGTTGCGGCTGCGATGCGCTTCGGGAATGTTGTCGGGCAGAGGCATCAGGGTTTCTTTGACTGCACCGAAAGCATGCGTTTTGCCTTTTACCCATTGGTCTGAAAAAGTCAAGGGCGTGTTTTCAGACGGCCTAAGTAAGGCATCGGCATGAACTTGCAAGCCGCTGCCCAATGCGCTGGTCAGTGCCGGACGGCTAAGATAAACAGGAGTATTCATGGATTAGTCTTCTGCAATCGGGCTGACCGTCCAGAAAGTTTGGTCGGGGAAGCCGATAAGGAATTGTTCGGAATGATGGGCGACACACCACAAATCACGCTCGCGATAGCTGAATACCGCACCTTTGCCATCAGGGCAGAAGCCTTGATTAGTGGCATTTTGTTGACGGGCTTCAGGGTAAAGCGTGGCGGCGTGTTCGGCGGCCAAAAGCGGCAACAGGGCGGCAAATAGTCGGCGCGAAGCGGCATTGGGCATCACAAAACCGTCGTTTTTCCAGCCTTTGGTGCTGACCGATTGACGCGATACCGGCGCACCCAGTGCATCGGTTTGGACAAAGCGAATGCCGTCTGAATGAGGCTCGACTGCCAAGAGATTGGTTTGAACGGTCTGCCCCGCCGCATTGGTCTGCTCGAGTTTAAACCATTGGCCTTCTTTGGAAAGCGGCGGCAGCGTTTGCGGATGGGGGAGCGAGGTCGTGCATGCGGAAAGCAGCAGTGCGGCAAGCAAAGGGATAAATCGCATAAGGTTTTATCTATCGGCCAAAATATTTAATGGTGTGGATAAAGTTTCAGACGGCCTGTTCTGTTTTCGGGTTTGGCCGTCTGAAAGGCATTCGTCCTTATTCTACCTTCAAATCGCCCACCAATGCGGCAAGTGTGGACAAGCGTTGCTCGGATTTTTCCACAAATGGATTGTTCGTATCCCAAGCGTAGCCTGCCAAAATAGATGAAATCATGCGGCTGATTTCAGGGCTGCGGTTGGGCGCATAGATGGCGTTTTGGAAGCGGAAATCGTACCAGCCGGTTACATAAGTGCGGAACGCGTTCACGCCGATCATCAGCTGGTCGGCAAATTCGGTTTGCCAATCGGCGGCTTCGCCTTTGAGCTGTTTGCCCAGTAAATTGGCAGCCAGTTTGGCAGAGTGCAGGGCAATGGTCACGCCGGAGGAGAAAACAGGGTCGAGGAATTCGGCAGCGTTGCCTAAAAGAGCGAAATGTTTGCCGTATAAGGTTTTCACGTTGGCAGAGTAGCCTTGGATAGAGCGGAACGGGAAGTCGTTTTCCCAAACGGCTTTATCTAAAATTTCCGCCAGCATCGGGCATTCGTACACAAATTTTTTCAACACGGCTTCTGATTCGCCGGCCAGTTTGTCGGGCGTGCCGACAACGCCGATGGAGCAGCGGTTGTCGCCGAAAGGAATCAGCCAAATCCAGACATCGCGATGTTCAGGATGCGTGTTGATCAGGATTTTGTTGCGGTCGAATTTCGGGCTGGTGATGTTGTCGTCGATATGCGTGAAGTGGGCTTGGCGCGGAGGCAGCTCGGACGGGATTTCCAAGTTCAAAAGGCGGGGCAGGACACGACCGTAACCGCTGGCATCCAAAACAAATTTGGCGGTCAGTTCATAGTTTTCGCCTGTATCGGTCGCAACGCTCAAGCGTGCTACATCGCCGCTGTTGTCAAACGCGGTTACGCCATGTCCGAAGCGGACATTGATGCCTTGTTTTGCCGCTTCATCAATCAGGATTTTGTCGAAGATACCACGGCGCACTTGATAAATAGTACCGGGGCCGTCTGAAAATTTTTCAGTAAAGTTGAAATCTGTGTAACGGCTGCCCCATGAAAACGCAGCGCCGTCTTTAAATTGAAAGCTGGGCTCGGCATGCACTGCATCGGCAAAACCGGCTTCTTCCAACATTTCCATGCAATGCGGCAACAGGCTTTCGCCGATGACAAAGCGCGGGAAATGTTGTTTTTCCAATACGCAAACTTTAAAGCCTTGTTTGTTCAGCAAAGCGGAAGCAACCGAACCTGAAGGGCCTGCGCCGATAACGGCAACGTCAAATTCTACGGACATTTGAAAATACCTTTGATTTTAATGATAAAAAAATGTTTAAACTAGCGTCTGAAGTTTTTCAGACGGCCTTTTGCAACTTGGCGATAGAAGTTGAAAAAAATATCGCTTCAACTTCAATCGCCTTCATCTTTTGTCTAATTTTTCAACAATGTGCCTGCCAGCCAAATATTGAATGCCACGCCGATGGTAACCGTCATGCCGAACGCGGCAACGGCGGGTGTGCTGCTGATGGCGAGCAGGGCAAAGGAAATGGCTGTCGTTGCGGCGGCAAGCAGCATACCGCCTAATTTTGCCGGCGCGCTGTGGTGTGCGGTGGCAGCATAGACGGCATAGTCCACGCCGATGGCGGATACTAAAAGCAGGCCGAACATAGCAAACAGGCTGACGGGAATGCCTGCCAAACCGAGTACGGCAATGGTGCAGATGGCGGCGGCCAGCGGCACGGCAAGGATTTTGCTGCCGTGTTTGAAACCAAACATTTTCCACAAGAGCAGCCATGCCAACGCATAGGAAGCCAGTTTCAACCATGCGGCCTGATTGCGCGTGTGGTGGAAAAGTTCGTTTAAGTGGGCGCGTTTGTCTGCCCAATGTACGCCGGAGACGTGTTGCGCCACGGCGCGTACGGCGGCTTCATCGGTCATGCCGTTCAAACGCACGACGGCAGCAAAACGGCCTGGTTCCACTTCGCCCAAATACAAGGAACGCCAAGCTTCTGCCAAATCGGTATTCAGGCCGTCTGAAAGCGACAATGGTTGTGTATCGGCAGCTTGAAGCAGGGCATCGCGCACGGTTTTGCGCGGAATACCGATTTCTGTAAGTGGTTTCCAGCTATCAGGCAACTTAGTCAATTCGCGCAGACGGTTTTGCAGTTTTTGTTGTTCCGTTGTCGGCAGGATGAATTGGTCGGGCGATTGGATGCCGGAAAGTTTGCCTTGCGCGATTAAGGGCTGCAGGGCGCGGCCGAATTCGGCGGTTTTCTTCAACAGGGCATCTTCACTTTGTGCTTCGGCCACCAAATATTTGCCGCCAAAATCCGTACCGCTCAACTGGCCGATTTGTTGTACTTCGGTCAACATCGCGGTCGGCATATTGACCCATTGACGGATGTCGTCACGCCAGTCGCTGCGCCACAGTCCGACTGCCAGCAAAATTCCGCCTACGATTAACCAGCCGCGTTTGTGCAGGCGGTTTTTCAGACGGCCTGATAAGGAATAGAGCTTTTCGGTTAATGCGGCAAAAGGCACGGTTTTGGCACGGTAGCGGCGAAACAGCGGCGGCAGCCATAAAA
This sequence comes from Neisseria sp. P0001.S005, assembly GCF_051963715.1. NCBI lineage: Bacteria > Pseudomonadati > Pseudomonadota > Betaproteobacteria > Neisseriales > Neisseriaceae > Neisseria > Neisseria sp. P0001.S005. The sequence goes on from NZ_JBQCTZ010000064.1 coordinate 10,851, forward strand.
CGGTGGCACCAAACGCACCAAATAAGGCAAAGCCTGAAAATACGGCGGTTTGGCGCAATACAGGCAAAGGGGTAAACCACAGCAGCGCATAGCCCAAGACGGTAATTGTCAGGCTGACGGCAAAACTTGGCAAGACATGTTTCATTGCCGATTCAGCCTGCCAAACGGTCTTTTCAGACGGCCCGAATACCGACGGAGCAAGCCAGTGCAACGGGAAATCCACCAACATACCCACCAGGCTGGTGCCGATGACGATGGTCAGGATATGCACTTCGCCAAAGGTTAATAACGCAACCGCCAATCCGGTCAACATACCGGCTGCCAGAGGCAAGGACAGCAAAAATACTCGGCCGCTGCGGAAGACCCACAACAGCAGCGCAAAGGTCAGCCCAAGTCCGATCATGCTCATCAGTCGGCTTTCTTTTTCTGCGGCTGCTTTGGATACGGCGGCGAACAATGCACCACCTGCGCTTAAGGTTTCCGCGCCGTTTTCCGAAGCGATTTGACGGCTTTGCGCCATCAGCGGCAAGAGGGCATCGTTGCCGGAAAATTGATCGCCGCCGGCGAGCCGTCCGCGCAAAAATACCCAAGTTTTGCCTTTGTCTTCGGCAAAGAGCATGCCGTTGTCCATGTCCCACTGCAAGCGGCTTTGCGGATTGGCTTTGTCGGCAACAAAGCGTCCGAAGCCCAGCCAGTCTTGTTCTAAAGACAAAGGCGAGGGGGCGGCAAACGGATTGGCCGCAGCTTCTGCACGCGTTTGAAAATAGGCTTGCGGTTGCTCAAACAGCAGGCGTATTTCGTCTTGCGGCAAAACTGCCAAACTCAGTTTCTGCATATCCGCTCGCACTTTGTCCAAATTCGGCGTCATGCTGCTGTCGACTTGTTCAAATATGCCGCTTTTGCGCCATGCGCCGGCAATTTGTGAGGCCGTCTGAAAAGCGGTTTCGGCATCGGTACTGCCTGCAAGCAAAATGACTTGCGAATTGAGCTGCACTTCTGCGGCTTTATCCGCGGCCGTCAGTAAGGCATCAGGTTGCTGCTCGCTTGGCAATAACGCGGTCAAATCGGTTTGGATACGCGCTTGTGAAGCAAAGGCATAAACCAAAAACAGAGTAAGAAACAGGATAAGGGCAGTATAGAGGCGGTTTAGGAGGCGAAGATTCATCGTTCAGACGGCCTTTTGCAAATGCTGCTGTTGGTGTGTGGAATAAGTAAAAGTGCAGTAAATTAAATCAGATTATTATTATTTTGTCAGTTGTTAGATAGTTTGCCGGTCGGTTAAATCATTGGGCTTGAGCGAGCCGAAAAACTGCCATTGCAGAGTGACGGCTTTTTCCTTCCAAACGCAGGCAAGTGCCATCGTATCCGCCAAAATCGCGCTTGTGCCGTGCCAATCGGTTTGCTTTCCAGCGCGTAAACTGACGGGTTGCCCTGAATCGAAAACATAGCCGACCGATTTCATGTCTGACGGAAAATCCAAATTCGTCGCTTTAATCAATGCTTCCTTGAAACACCACAATCGGTAAAACGTTTCAGACGGCCAGTTTGCCGTTTCTAAATAGTTTTGTTCTTCCTGCGTGCAGACCAAAGCCGACAACGCTTTGAAATCGCGCGGGCGGATAAATTCGATATCGACACCGGCTGTTAAGGTATGAGGCGCACACAATAAAGCGGCAAAGCCTTGGCTGTGGCTCAGCGATACAGTCGCTAAATCGGTTTGCTGTTTTAATGCGCGACTGACTTGCCAGTCTTGACGCTGCGCCAGTTGAGGTGTGGCAGTCAAACGTTGGGAATCGGCTGCATTTAGAGACGCATGGTCGTAGCAGGCGGCAAAAGACGGATCGGCCAGCAGGCAGTGAAGGGGTGTTGTATCCATAAAATAGAAAAATGCCAAACTTCATATTGAAGTCCGGCATTTTTGACATTGCTTAGTGGAAGCTGCCTTTCAAAACCACACGGCTGTTGAATGTAGCGATGTGGCATTCGTACTCGTTACCGCCTTTGGTTACTTTGTCAAAGTAGCTAACCAGATGAACGGATTTGGCTTTTTTACGAAGTGCAGTGCTTTGGAAGCGTTTAACCGCGCTCAGGAATGCGCGTTGGCAGGTTTCATCAGGAGTTTTGCCGACTGAGTTGGAGATTTGACGGGAAGTCAAAGTCGCACCGGATGTGCTGCCGTAGTGAACGCGGATGCTAGGATCCAAAGCGGATTTGGCTTCGGCAGAGTTCAAAGCCACATCGACTTTACACATATAGATATCGTTTTGACCTTTGCCATTGACTTTATGGCCTTCACCCATGCTGCGGCAGGCAGAACCGGCTGCAGTTGTTTTTTGAGTAGAAGTTTGAGAGGAGGAAGTAGATGGTTGGGAATTGCCGGATTGTGAGCAGGCGGCAAGCATTAGGGCGGATACGGCAACCAAAGCAGAAAAACGTAACATACGAACTCCTTTGTAATAATGGGCGTAGAAAAAGTTTACAGAAAGCAGAATCATTTTAACATATATGAAAGAAGTATAAAAATAGGGTTATGCAAAAAAATATTATATTTTTATTTAAATGATTTCATGGCGTTAAGAAAGTTTGAGGCGGTAATGCTTGACGAAGGAAGGGAGAAAGCGTATATTGCGGTCTTCCTTAGGAGTAATGGCTGAGAGGCTGAAGGCACTTCCCTGCTAAGGAAGCATGTGGGGTCAACCTGCATCGAGGGTTCGAATCCCTCTTACTCCGCCAAATATGAAAGACACCGTTTATACGGTGTCTTTTTTATTATCCGGAATTTCTTGAAAACCAAGGCCGTCTGAAAGTATGAAATGAACGATTTGATTATTCTAAACAAGCCTTATGGTGTGATTTGCCAGTTTTCTGCACATGAAAAACATCAGTGCCTTAAGGATTTTGTCGAGAAACCGGGATTTTATCCAGCCGGACGTTTGGATACGGACAGCGAGGGCTTGTTGCTGCTGACCAATAATGGCCGTTTGCAGGCGCAGATTGCCGACCCGAAATTTAAGCAGATTAAAACTTATTGGGCGCAGGTGGAGGGTTCTCCAGATGAAGCTAAATTGGATTTATTGCGCCGTGGCGTAGATTTGGGCGATTTTGTCACCCGTCCGGCCGAGGTCAGGGTATTGGAAGAAGGCGAAGCGGATGTTTTATGGCCGCGCGTGCCGCCGATTCGCGTGCGCAAGTCCGTGCCTGATTTTTGGGTAGAAATCAAAATTTCGGAAGGGAAAAACCGTCAAGTGCGAAGGATGACGGCGAAAGCAGGCTTGCCGTGTTTACGCTTGGTTCGTGTGGCGATAGGCCGTCTGAATCTGTTTGATTTGAATTTGGAATTGGGACAATGGCAGTTTGCGCCGCATCGTCCTTAGATAGGATGAATAAAGGCTGTCTGAAATATTCAGACGGCCTTTTGTTATGGAAAAATTAATGATGTGAATGGCCGATTTGGAAGGTCATTGTGGTGTAGTTTGCCTGTTTTTGGCACACACTTTGATCAGGGAAATCGGCTTTGTGTTCTACGCTGGCCTTCCAGAAACCTTGGCGTAATGGAATGATGCTGACTTCGCCTTTGTCATCGGTGGTATCAGAGAAGGCTTGGGCTTCGGTTTTATGGGTTTTGCTGCGGTCGCTGGTGTCGAAGCCGTCAAATGTAGCGGTAACGGTGGCGTTAGGCAGCGGCTCGCCATTGAAGAGGACGCGGACTTTGAAGCGTTCGCCGACGTGGACGTTGGCAGGGTTGTCCAAAGGTACGATTTCTAAATGTTGGCCGACTTGCTTGGTGATGATGGCGGTATCTGCGCTTTCATGACCGACATTGACGATGTTTTTACCGAACATACGGGTTTGCTCGCAATAGCTTGCATCAGGCATTTCTTTGATGCTTGCCTGCTTCCAGCCCGCGCTGTTTTTTGACCAGAAAGTCGGTTGGTATTCGGCGGTTACCAAGTAGCTGCCGTCTTTGACCGGCAATTTGCTGCGGTATTGGTAATTGTATGTACCTTTTTGAATCATGTTTTCTTTGCCTTTTTCAGTCACCAGTTGCATGGGTTTGCTGAAAATGTGCAGGCGGTCTTTGGCGATGGGCTCAAGCTCCGGGAATTCGCCATAGCCCAATTCGGCTTCAAGGTATTCGCCGCCATGTGTGTGGGCGGTTTCAACCCAAACGCGGTGGGCGTGTGCGGCAGTGCTGAACAGGAAGGCGGATGCGATAAGCAAAGCAGTTTTTTTCAAGATTTCTCTCCGATTTTCGATGTGTAGAAAAGATAGAATAAAGCGTTCGTTATAATATAACAAAATTATTTAAATTTAAAGAGAGGCCGTCTGAAAGTTTTCAGACGGCCTTTTAGTTGATTGTTTTTTGAGGCGGATTACCGAAACGGTTTAGTCCCCGTCACGACAAACATCAATCGCTTCCTGCAAACTGCTGACGCCGTAGATTTTCAGGTTTGGAAACTCTTTGGCATTGCGCGGCATATTGGCTTTGGGAACGATGGCGCGTTTGAAGCCGAGTTTTTCCGCTTCTTTGAGTCGCTCTTGTCCGCGTGCAACAGGACGGACCTCGCCGCTTAAGCCGATTTCGCCGAATACGACGGTTTTTTCAGGCATAGGGCGGTTGCGGAAGCTGGAGAGCATGGCGAGGATGACGGCTAGGTCGGCGGCAGGTTCGCCGATTTTGACGCCGCCGACGGCATTGAGGAATACATCTTGGTCGAAGCAGGCAATGCCTCCATGGCGGTTGAGGACGGCGAGCAGCATGGCGAGGCGGTTTTGCTCGAGGCCGACGGTAAGGCGTTTGGGGGTGAAACCGTGTGCGTCATCGACCAGTGCCTGAATTTCGACCAAAAGCGGGCGGCTGCCTTCCTGTGTGACCAAAACGCACGAACCGGGCGTGTCGTCGCGGTAGCTGGCAAGGAAGATGGCGGACGGGTTGGATACGCCTCTCAAACCGTTTTCGGTCATAGCGAACACGCCCAATTCGTTTGCTGCGCCGAAGCGGTTTTTGATGGCGCGTATCATGCGGTAGTTGGAATGTTGGTCGCCCTCGAAATACAGCACGGTATCGACCATGTGTTCCAGCACGCGCGGGCCGGCAATTGCGCCGTCTTTGGTAACGTGTCCGACCAGTATTATGGCGATGCCCATCTGTTTCGCCATACGCGTCAGTTGGGCGGCGCATTCGCGTACCTGCGATACGGAGCCGGGGGCGGAAGTGATTTGGTCGGAATACATGGTTTGGATGGAGTCGATAACCACGACTTCGGGCTGATGCTGTTTCAAGGCCGTCTGAATCGCTTCCATGCGGATTTCGGCAAGCAGGTTCACGCCTTCGGTGGGCAGCTCCAAACGTTGTGCGCGCAGGGCGACTTGTTGGGCGGATTCCTCGCCGGAAACGTACAGCACTTTGCGGCTTTGCGCCATTTTGGCGATGGTTTGCAACAGCAGCGTGGATTTGCCGATGCCGGGGTCGCCGCCGAGCAGGATGACCGCGCCGTCAACCAAACCGCCGCCCAATACACGGTCGAGTTCGCCCATGCCGGTCGGATTACGCGGCACTTCGGTCGCGGTAACGGCGGAGAGGGATTGGACGGTCGAAGTGTCTGCCGCCCAAGATTGGAAGCGGGCATTTTTCGGCTCGGGCGCGGCAAGGCTTTCCTGAAGCGTGTTCCACTCGCCGCAATGCGGGCATTTACCCTGCCATTTCGGGGAAGTACCGCCGCATTCGGAACATTGGTAGATGGTTTTGGGGGCTTTTGCCATGATGTTTTCCCTGTGGAATATTTGATGTGTGAAAAGGTCGTCTGAAAACAATCATATCGTTTTCAGACGACCTTTTTTATTGAGAAATAACAGGTTTATTTTTTGCTGTCTTTATCCGCATCTTTTTTCGGTGCAGGTTTTTTCGCTGCTAAGCCCAAAGATTTTTGCCATTCGGCTGGATTTTTCACCAAGTCCAAGGCTTTACGGAGTTGATCGTCTTTGGCCGGATTTGGAATGCGGCGGCTGGAGATGTCTTCGTCTTTATCTTTTTTGGACTTGTCTTTATCGGCTTTGGTTTCTGTGTTGGCAGGTGTTTCAGTGCTGCTGTTGACGTCTTGGCCGCCCAACGGATTGCCGATATGGCCGACCAAATCGGCTTCGCGGCTTTCAAAGGCGCGGTCTTTATCTTTGACTTCAACGTCAGGAACAATGCCTTGTGCTTGAATCGAGCGGTCGTTTGGCGTGTAGTAAAGGGCGGTGGTCAGTTTGACTGCGCTGCCGCCGGAAAGCGGAATCAGGGTTTGCACTGAGCCTTTACCGAAACTTTGTGTGCCGACGACGACGGCACGTTTGTGGTCTTGCAATGCGCCGGCAACGATTTCGGAAGCGGAGGCCGAGCCTGCGTTAATCAGGACGGTCATCGGAATGGTTTTCAGCTCGGCAGGCAATCCGGCCAACGGGTCTTTGCCGCTGGTGGTGATGTAGTCTTCGGCAGTTGCTTTGAGAACCATGCCTTCTTTTTTGTTGCGGCCTTTGGTGCTGACAACGGTTACGTCAGGCTGCAGGAAGGCTGCGGATACGCCGACTGCACCGTTGAGCAGGCCGCCCGGGTCATCGCGTAAGTCGAGGATGATGCCTTTGAGCGGGCCTTTATTTTCTTTGACAAGGGCTTGTGCGGCTTCGTTGAGTGCGGCAACGGTGCGTTCTTGGAATTGGGAGACGCGGATGTAGCCGTAGTCTTTTTCAAGCAGGTGATGGCGTACGCTTTTGACTTTGATGATGGCGCGGGTCAGGTTGACGACGATGGGTTTGTCGGCATTTTTGCGTGAAAGGGTCAGGGTGATTTTGGTACCCGGTTTGCCGCGCATTTTTTTGACGGCTTCGCTGACGGTCAGGCCGCGTGTAGAGGTATTGTCGATTTTGACGATGAAGTCGCCACTTTTCACGCCGGCGCGTTCTGCTGGAGTGTCTTCAATCGGGGCAACGACTTTGACAAAGCCATCTTCTTGTCCGATTTCCATGCCCAAGCCGCCGAATTCGCCGCTGGTGGACTCTTTCATTTCGGCATAGCCTTTTTTGTCCATATACTCGGAATGCGGATCGAGGTCGGACACCATGCCTTTCATTGCACCTTCAAAGAGCTCGGCGTCTGGTTTGTCTTGGTAATAGTTGGCTTTGATTTGGCCGTACACTTCTGCCATGGTGCGGATGGTTTGCACGGGCAGGGCCTCGTTGTCTTTTTTGTCTTTTTCGGCGGCAAAACTTTGTACACTCAGACTGAGGGCGATGCCGCTAAACGCGCCGAGAGTGTAGATTGCAACTTTTTTCAAAGTGGATTTTGTTGACATTCGTTTGAC
>NZ_JBQCTZ010000065.1:0-17702 GCF_051963715.1 Neisseria sp. P0001.S005
TCTTGGCAGCTTCCTGAACACGTTGCCGACGTGTTACCGACCAATGCCCGACAACTGGAAAGCGCCCGTGAGCGGCTGTTGGCTTTGTTTCGCGTGCATGGTTATGAATTGGTGCAACCGCCATTGATGGAATACAGCCATTCCTTATTGACGCATATCGATGCCGGTTTGTCTTTGAAAACCATTTTGGTCGTTGATCAGCTCAGCGGCCGTCAGCTCGGTATCCGTGCGGATATTACGCCGCAGGTGGCGCGTATTGATGCCCACTTGCTTTCTGCCAATCAAGGCATCAACCGTTTATGCTATGCTGGTTCGGTGCTTCATGCGCGGCCTGACGGATTGCTCAATATGCGCGAACCTTTGCAGGCGGGTGCGGAAATGTACGGCTTGGAAGGCATTGAAGCGGATATCGAATTGATTGATTTGATGCTGAAAAGCATGAAGATTGCCGACATGGGCGAAGTTTTGCTTTCATTAGGCCATATCGGCGTATTCCGTGCTTTGGCAAATGCCGCGCATTTGGGTGAGCAACAATCGGCAACCCTGCTGTCATCGATGCAGGACAAGGATGCTGAGGCTGTCAGCCAGTTGGTCAAAGAGTGGAAACTTGATGGCATGTGGGCAAAAGCGTTTTCACTGTTGCCCCGACTGTACGGCGGTCGTGAAGTGCTGACTGTGGCTAGAGAGAAATTACCGGAATTGTCCGCAGTCAGTGCGGCTTTGGATGAATTGCAGGCAGTATGCGATGCGTTCCCAAATCAAAAAGTGCATATCGATTTGTCGGAACTGCGCGTTGACAATTACCACACCGGCTTGCTTTACGCGGCTTATGGTTCAAATCTTCATGATGCCGTGGCACGCGGCGGCCGTTATGACGGATTGGGCGGATACTTCGGACGTGCGCGTCCTGCGGCCGGATTCAGTTTTGATTTGCGCAGCTTCATCGGCCGCCTTCCTGCTATCGGACGGGAATCCGTGGTGGCTGTCGATGTAAAGGACATGCCTGTGGCTCAAGAAGCGGTAGATGCTTTGCGCGAACAAGGACAATGTGTCGTTATCGATTACGGTATCGGCTATAACGGTTCGGAAGAGGTTACAGGCCGTCTGAAACAGGTAGACGGCGTTTGGAAAGTAATCGCTTTGAACGATTGAGTTTTATTTTGAAATTTTGTATCTGAAATAAGGTTAGATGGCTATGGCTAAAAATGTTGTCGTAATCGGTGCCCAATGGGGTGATGAAGGCAAAGGTAAGATTGTTGACTGGCTGGCGGAAGAAACCAGCGGTGTAGTACGTTTCCAAGGCGGCCACAATGCCGGCCATACTTTGGTAGTCGGTGGCAAAAAAACCATTTTGCGTCTGATTCCAAGCGGCATTTTGCATGAGACTTTGGAATGCTTCATCGGTTCAGGCGTTGTCGTTTCTCCTGAAGCATTGCTGGGTGAAATTGACGAATTGAACGCTGCCGGTGTGAAAAATGTTGAAGGCCGTCTGAAAATTGCGCCGACCTGCCCATTGATTCTGCCTTACCACATTGCGCTTGACCAAGCACGCGAAGCTTCCCGCGGTAAAAGCAAAATTGGTACAACCGGTCGCGGCATCGGCCCAGCCTATGAAGATAAAGTTGCCCGCCGCGCGATTCGCGTGGTGGACTTGTTGCACCCTGAAAAACTGGTTGAAAAACTGGAAGCTGTTTTGGCTTATTACAATGTTCAGTTGCAACACCTGCACAATGCCGAGCCGGTAAAAGTTGAAGATGTGATGGCGGTCATTGAAAAAGTTGCACCGCGCATTACGCCGATGATTACCGATGTTTCCCGTGTTTTGAACGAGAAAAACTGCAAAGGCGAAAGCCTGTTGTTTGAAGGTGCACAAGGTACGTTGCTGGACATCGACTACGGTACTTATCCGTTTGTAACTTCCTCCAACTGCTTGGCAGGTGCCGCTTCTGCCGGTGCAGGCGTAGGTCCGCAAATGCTGGATTACGTTTTGGGTATCGTTAAAGCCTATACCACCCGCGTGGGTTCCGGCCCATTCCCGACTGAATTGTTTGACGAAGTGGGCGCAGGCTTGGCTGAACGCGGCCATGAATTCGGCTCCGTAACCGGTCGTGCGCGTCGTTGTGGCTGGTTTGACGCGGCTGCTCTGAAACGCTCTATTCAAGTTAACGGCATTTCCGGCATGTGCATTACCAAGCTGGATGTGATGGACGGTATTGAAAACATCAATATCTGTGTAGGTTATGAATTGCCTGATGGCAGCAAAACCGATATTCTGCCTTGCGGCTCCGATGCGGTAGAAACCTGCAAACCGATTTATGAAACCATGCCGGGTTGGAGCGAGTCCACTTTTGGTGTGAAAGAGTACGACAAACTGCCTGAAAACGCTAAAGCTTATCTGAAACGGATTGAAGAAGTTTGCGGTGCGCCTGTGGCCATTGTTTCAACCGGTCCTGAGCGCGAAGAAACCATTGTTTTGCATCATCCGTTTGCTTAATTGATTAAGTGAATAAAAGGCCGTCTGAATTTTTCAGACGGCCTTTTATATGAAATGCAATAAAAATTCAGCCCTGAAGGATGTCTGTCTTCAGGGCTGAATTTTGTATTTTACGCTGTTTTTAAGTACGAATGTTTGGAAAGTGAGATGTAGTGCCAAGTAACAATTATTCTCATTGACGTAAATCAAGAAAAACCAAATCTGTAATTTTATTTCATAAAAACCCCTGTAAATAAATGGGTATTGATGTTATCCTTTCAGAAAATTTACAGTCTATATTTTCAATAAAATTAGGAGCTTGATATGTCAAATGCTGTTCAGCAACGTCCTGCCGCTTGGGAAGGTTTTGTCGGTGGCAACTGGGAAACCAACGTAGATGTCCGCGATTTTATTCAAAAAAACTACACGCCATATGAAGGCGATGCCTCTTTCTTGGCACCAGCAACTGAAGCCACAACCAAGCTGTGGGCGGAAGTGATGGAAGGCATCAAGGTTGAAAACCGTACGCACGAGCCGTATAAAATCGACGCGCAAATCGTCTCCGGTATTACCAGCCATGCTCCAGGCTATATCGACAAAGATTTGGAAACCATCGTTGGCCTGCAAACAGACGAGCCTTTGAAACGCTCTATCATGCCGTTTGGCGGTTTGAAAATGGTGCAAGACGCGTGCAAAGTGTACAACGTTGAATTGAATCCCGAAGTCAGCGAAATTTTCACCAAATACCGCAAGACCCACAACCAAGGCGTGTTTGACGTTTATACGCCCGACATCCGCCGTTGCCGTAAATCAGGCGTGATTACCGGCCTGCCGGATGCTTATGGCCGTGGCCGTATTATCGGTGACTACCGTCGTGTGGCATTGTACGGTATCGACTTCTTGATGAAAGACAAACTCAACCAGTTCAACTCACTGCAAGCCGATTTGGAAAACGGTGTGGACTTGGAAGAAGTGATCCGCCGCCGCGAAGAAATCAATGAGCAATATAAAGCATTGAACCAAATGAAAGAAATGGCGGCTTCTTACGGCTACGATATTTCCGGCCCTGCAAAAAATGCACAAGAAGCGATCCAATGGACTTATTTCGCCTACCTCGCTGCCGTTAAATCTCAAAACGGCGCAGCGATGTCCTTCGGCCGTGTATCTTCATTCTTGGATATTTACATCGAACGCGACCTGAAAAACGGTGTGATTACCGAAACCCAAGCGCAAGAATTCATTGACCACTTGGTGATGAAACTGCGTATGGTCCGTTTCCTGCGTACGCCCGAATACGACCAACTCTTCTCCGGCGACCCGATTTGGGCAACCGAATCCATCGGCGGTATGGGCTTGGACGGCCGTACCTTGGTAACCCGCACCAACTTCCGCGTGCTGCATACCCTGTACAACATGGGCCCGTCTCCTGAGCCAAACATCACTGTATTGTGGTCAGAACAACTGCCGCAAGGCTTTAAAGAATTCTGCGCCAAAGTATCCATCGATACTTCGTCCATCCAATACGAAAACGACGATTTGATGCGCCCTGACTTCAATAGCGACGACTACGCCATTGCCTGCTGCGTCAGCCCGATGGTGGTCGGCAAACAAATGCAGTTCTTCGGCGCACGCGCCAACTTGGCTAAAACTCTGCTGTACGCAATCAACGGCGGCGTGGATGAAAAATCTAAAGAGCAAGTTGGTCCGAAAACCGAGCCGATTATGGACGAAGTTTTGGACTACGACACTGTCTTTGAGCGCATGGACAAATTCATGGATTGGTTGGCAACCCAATACGTTACCGCGCTGAACATTATTCACTACATGCACGACAAATACAGCTACGAAGCCGCGTTGATGGCGCTGCATGACCGTGATGTGAAACGTACGATGGCATGCGGTATCGCCGGTTTGTCTGTGGCTGCCGACTCATTGTCCGCCATTAAATATGCCAAAGTGAAACCGATTCGCGACGAAAACGGCATTGCCGTTGACTTTGAAATCGAAGGCGAATACCCACAATTTGGTAATAACGACGACCGCGTTGACGATATCGCCTGCGATTTGGTTGAACGCTTCATGAAAAAAGTGGCAACCCACAAAACTTACCGCAACGCCACTCCGACTCAGTCCGTACTGACCATTACTTCCAACGTTGTTTACGGTAAGAAAACCGGTAATACTCCAGACGGCCGCCGTGCAGGCGCTCCGTTTGGTCCGGGTGCAAACCCAATGCACGGCCGTGACGTCAACGGTGCAGTTGCTTCATTGACTTCTGTAGCCAAACTGCCATTTGAGTTTGCCAAAGACGGTATTTCTTATACCTTCTCCATTATTCCTGGCGCGTTGGGTAAAGACGAGCATTCTCGCGAACGCAACCTTGCCGGTTTGATGGACGGTTATTTCCACCATGAAGACGGTATTTTGGAGGGTGGCCAACACTTGAACGTCAACGTATTGAATCGCGAGACTTTGGAAGATGCGATGCACAATCCGGAGAAATATCCGCAGTTGACCATTCGTGTGTCCGGTTATGCGGTTCGCTTCAACTCGCTGACCCGCGAACAACAGCTTGACGTGATTACCCGTACGTTCACAGAAACCATGTAATCCGGGTGGAGAAACAAGCCAGAAGCTAAATTTGCATTTGGTTTGTTTTGAAACAAAGCTCCAAGGCCGTCTGAAATGTTCAGACGGCCTTTATTATCGTACAATCCATATAAGCAAAAACATTTTTGAGCCGAACACTATGTCCACGACTTTTGCTATTACCCCCGAGCCGGAACTGAAAGGCCTTGGCCACCGTCACTATAACGGCAAAGGCATTATTCATTCGATTGAATCTTGCGGCGCTGTCGATGGTCCGGGTTTGCGCTACGTGCTCTTTTTGCAAGGTTGCCTGATGCGTTGCCTTTATTGCCATAATCGCGATACTTGGGATTTGCATACCGAGCAGGCGCAGGAATTGGATGTGGCAACCGTGATGAAGCAGGTCATGACCTATCGCCATTATTTGCGCGCGACAGGCGGAGGCGTAACGGCAACCGGCGGCGAGCCGTTATTGCAATATGAGTTTGTACGCGATTGGTTTGCGGCCTGTCGGGAGCACGATATCCATACCTGTCTCGACAGCAATGGCTATGCTTTGCACTATGATTCGATTTTGGATGATTTGCTCGATCATACCAATTTGGTCATGCTTGACTTGAAACAAATCGATCCTGAAATTCATAAAGTGCTTGTCGGTATCCCAAATACCAAAACGCTGAAATTTGCGCGCTATCTTGCCGAACGCAATCAGCCGACGCGTGTGCGCTATGTGGTTGTTCCCGGTTATACCGATGATGAGCGTTCAGCGCATTTATTGGGCGAGTTTATCGGTGATATGGATAATGTCGAAATGGTCGAGCTTTTGCCGTATCACGAATTGGGCGCACACAAATGGGCTTTGTGCGGCGACGAATACAAATTAAAAGGCGTACATCCGCCGCCTAAAGAAACCATTTTGAAAATCAAAGAAATATTAGAGAGCTACGGAAAAAACATTATTTATTAAAACAGAAAAAGGCCGTCTGAAACGAAATAATCAGTTTCAGACGGCCTTTTCATGATTGAAAAAGACTTAAGCGTTCAATGCGGCCAAAACCTTGGCGACAACTTCTGATACTGCAACGGCTTGAGCCTGATTGTCACGGCGTTCGGCATATTCGACATTGCCTTCTTTCAATGCGCGATCGCCGATTACGATGCGGTGAGGAATACCCAACAGCTCGGAGTCATTCAGCAATACGCCTGCACGTTCGTCGCGGTCATCCAACAATACATCCGCACCGGCGGCCAAAAGCTCGGCATAGATTTTGTCGGCGGCTTCGCGTACAGATTCAGATTTTTTGTAGTTCATCGGCACGATAACGACTTCAAACGGTGCCATTGCTTTGGTCCAAACAATGCCTTTTTCGTCGTTGTTTTGCTCGATGGCGGCGGCAACAACGCGGGTAATACCGATACCGTAGCAGCCCATTTCCATAATTTGGGATTTGCCGTTATTGTCCAAGAAGCTGACGTTCATGGCTTGGGTATATTTATTGCGTAATTGGAAAACGTGGCCGACTTCAATACCGCGCGCCAGTTTCAGACGGCCTTGTTCGTCAGGGCTGATATCGCCTTCGATGACATTGCGCAAATCGACAAATTCAGGCTCGGCAGCATCTCGGCCGAAGTTGAAGCCGGTATAGTGGTAGTCGTCTTCGTTCGCGCCGATAACCCAGTCTGCGCCTTTTTCGGTAGCGAAATCGGCATAGACTTTACCTTTGAAGTTGATAGGGCCGAGAGAGCCACCATTTGCGCCGAACTGTTCAACAATTGTGGCAGGGCTTGCCATGGTTAGCGGTGATTTTACGCCGGCCAGTTTTTCTGCCTTAATGTCGTTAAACTCATGGTCGCCACGCAACAGCAGCAGGACGAGTTCGCCTTCGTTTTCGCCTTCAACCACGATGGATTTGAGGGTTTGTTCAACCGGAATATCGAGGAATTCAACCAAAGACTCTATAGTTTTGGCATTTGGTGTATGTACTTTGGTCAACTCAGCCTGAGCAGCAGCGCGTTCGCCTTTAAGTGGTAAAGTCGGTGCCAACTCGATATTGGCGGCGTAATCAGAAGTGTCGCTATATGCAATAACGTCTTCGCCGCTTTCGGCCAATACTTGGAATTCGTGAGAGCCGGTACCGCCGATGCTGCCGGTATCTGCAGCAACAGGACGGAATTCTAAACCCAAACGGGTGAAGATACGGCAATAAGCGTCGTACATATCTTGATAGGTCGTCTGAAGCGAGGCATAGTCGGCATGGAAGGAATAAGCATCTTTCATGACGAACTCGCGCGCACGCATCACACCAAAGCGCGGACGTACTTCATCGCGGAATTTGGTTTGGATGTGGTAAAAGTTTTTCGGCAGTTGTTTGTAGCTGTTGACTTCTTTGCGCACGATGTCGGCAATGACTTCTTCACAAGTCGGACCCATACAGAAATCGCGGTCATGACGGTCTTTCAGGCGCAGCAGTTCTTTACCGTAAAACTCCCAGCGGCCGGATTCCTGCCACAGCTCGGCAGGTTGTACCACCGGCATCAGCAGCTCCACGCTACCTGCGCGGGCCATTTCTTCACGCACAATATTTTCAACTTTGCGCAATACACGCAGGCCCATCGGCATCCAAGTATAAAGACCGGATGCGTTGGCTTTGATCAAACCGGCACGAATCATCAGCTTGTGGCTGGCAAGTGCGGCTTCGGCAGGGGCTTCTTTAAGGGTAGAAATGAAGAACTGGGAGGCTTTCATGGCATATTTTTCTTTCTTAAAAATAAGTGCGTATTGTAACGCAAAATGTATGGCCGCGTGTCTTTTGAATGGCATCTGATGAAATCGGCCGTTATTTTACGCAGCTTTTGATTCAGGGTGATTTTTAGGGATGTCAACCCTAATTTATGCACAAAGCCGCATAACCTTGTTTTACCTATAAATTTTCACTGTATGATTATAGTAAAATCTTATAAATATAACTATTTGATTTTATTATGTTTTATTTGATTAAATTTTAGTCAATTTAAGACTTGGTTTGTTCCTAAAGAAAATTTTACGATTACCCAAAGCTTATCAACAGATTTATCCACAGAGATTGTGTATAGATTTTAAATGCTGTTAGCGTAATGATTTTGCATGATTGGCAAGCCTTGTTTAAAGCAGGTTTGGTTGCCTTAAAAAGATGGGGTAACAACACGACGGGTGGGTTTTGCGCTAACATTCTGCTTATTGTTGTTTCCTTACAAGGAATAAAATGAAAAATTCAGAATTGCATTTGCTGGAACGCAGAAAGATGTTTAACGGGCATCAGGAACGGTACCGCCATTTTTCTCAAACCTGCCGGACGGATATGGTATTTGATGTCTATCTGCCGCCACAAGTCTTAAAAGGCTATCCCGCACCTGTTTTATATTTTCTTTCCAGCTTAAATAGTGATGGTTCTGAATTGGTTCGGCAAAGCGGAATCCAACGTTTTGCGGCTCAATGGAATATTATTGTGGTTTTTCCGGATACCTCGCCACGCGGTCAGCATGTTGCCGACAGTGAGGAACATTATCTTGGGCAGGGTGCCGGATTTTATGTCAACGCAACTGAAGCACCTTGGGCTCAGCATTATCAAATGGAAAGCTATATCAGCCAAGAATTGCCTGATTTGATCGAGCATAATTTCCCGGTAACGAAAGAGCGCAGCATTGCAGGTTTCAGCATGGGTGGGCATGGAGCGCTTCAGTTGGCTTTGAAGCATCCCGGCCGATATGCTGCAGTTTCAGCCTTTGCGCCTTTATGTCATCCAATCGATACGGAAGGAGGCAGGCAGGCGTTTTCAACTTATTTGGGTCAAAACATGGAAACATGGAAACGCTATGACAGTACAGAGCTGCTTCAAACGACCTCGCATAAATTGCCTGTTTTGATTGATGTCGGCAGTGAAGATGCTTTGCATCCTGAAGTCCTGCAACCGGAAGCGTTTGTCCGCTCAGCACGAGAAAAAGGTTTCAATATCCAATATAAAGTACGCCCGGGCTATGGGCATGACTATTTCTTTATTGCCAGCTTCATCGATTCGCATATTGAGTTTCACGCTCAGGCATTAAGGCTTTAAGCAGTATTGAATAAAAGGCCGTCTGAAATCCGATTAATGGTTGGATTTCAGACGGCCTTTATTTGGTCTTTAACCTTTAATTTCAAACAGACTTATTCCTCAGGACGTTCGCCGTCGGTATCATCCAATTTGCCTTCGGTAATATCGACATTGATACCGACTGCCGCACGGATTTTGGCATCGATTTCGTTGGCGATATCAGGATTTTCTTTCAGCCAAACGCGTACATTGTCTTTACCTTGGCCGATTTTTGCGCCGTTGTAGCTGTACCATGCACCGGATTTTTCAACGATGTCATGTTTGACGCCCAAGTCGATCAATTCGCCTTCCCAGCTGATGCCTTCGCCGTAAAGAATATCGAATTCGGCTTGACGGAATGGAGGCGCAACTTTGTTTTTGATGACTTTGACTTTGGTTTCATTACCAATGACGTCATCGCCTTTTTTAATCTGACCTGTACGGCGGATATCGAGGCGGACGGAGGCGTAGAATTTGAGCGCGTTACCGCCGGTCGTGGTTTCAGGGCTGCCGAACATCACGCCGATTTTCATACGGATTTGGTTAATGAAAACAACCAATGTGTTGGTGCGTTTGATGTGGCCGGTCAGTTTGCGCAGGGCTTGGCTCATCAGGCGGGCTTGCAGGCCGACGTGGCTGTCGCCCATTTCGCCTTCGATCTCGGCTTTAGGCACAAGTGCGGCTACGGAGTCGACAACGACCATATCGATACCGCCTGAGCGTACCAATGTATCGCAGATTTCCAATGCCTGTTCACCGGTATCCGGTTGGGAGAGATAGAGTTCTTCGACTTTTACGCCGAGTTTGCGGGCGTAAATCGGGTCAAAAGCATGCTCGGCATCGATGAATGCGCAGATGCCGCCATTTTTTTGGCATTGGGCAATGGCTTCGAGACAGAGTGTGGTTTTACCGGAGGATTCCGGGCCAAAAATTTCAACCACGCGGCCGCGGGGCAGACCGCCAACGCCGAGTGCCAAGTCCACGCCGAGGGAGCCGGTGGAAATAACATCAAGGTTTTCTTCCTGTTGGCTGCCGTCCATTTTCATGATGGAGCCTTTGCCAAAGTTTTTTTCGATTTGGGCAAGTGCGGCGGCTAAGGCTTTGCTTTTTTCGTCTGACATGTTTTCTCTCCGAAAGGAAATATGAATCGCTAAGAATTTATTTAGCTATTATCGCATAAATTAAGAAAAAGTATAGTTTTATTTTTATTTTTCAGACGGCCTGTGTTTTTTGTATGCAACAGGCCGTCTGAAAATTTGAATAATCAATCAGTTGGTCAATGATGCAAAAACTTGGAAATAGTCGGGGAAAGTTTTATGCGTACATTTCGGGTCGTTGATGATGACGGGGACGCCCAAAAGCGAAACCAGCGAGAAACACATGGCCATGCGGTGGTCATCGTAAGTATCGATGACGGCATCGGGGGTAAGTGTTTCGGGCGGCGTAATATGGATGGCTTCGGCCTCTTCAATAACTTCTGCCCCAAGTTTACGCAGTTCGGTTGCCATGGCGGCGATACGGTCAGTTTCTTTGACGCGCCATGAGCCGATATTGCGCAGGGTGCAGGGCTGTTTGGTGGCCAGTGCGACGATAGCCAGAGTCATGGCCGCATCAGGGATATGGTTGGCATCCAAATCAAAAGCCTGAATCTTGCGCTCGGCGGGACGGGAAATCTCAACAAAATTTTCGCCCCAAATAACATCCGCACCGATTTTCTCCAGTTCGCGTGCAAAGGCAACGTCGCCTTGGATGCTGTGTGCGCCGATGCCGGTCACGCGGATGGGTGTACCAGCAATCAGACCTGCGCCTAAGAAATAAGACGCGCTGGAGGCATCGCCTTCTACATATAAATGTTCGGGCGCATGATATTTGGCACCGGCCGGGATTTTAAATACACGGTAGTTTTCATTGATGATGTCCACACCGAACTGTGCCATCAGCTTGAGCGTGATGTCGATATAAGGTTTGGAAATCAACTCGCCTACCATCTGGATTTCAAATGCTTGTCCGGTCAACGGCAAAGCCATCAGCAGGGCGGTCAGGAATTGGCTGGAAACATTGCCTTTAATCGGAATAACGCGCTCGCCGTTGTCTTGGCGTTTGCCGATCTGAAGCGGAGGGTAGTTTTCATTGCCCAGATATTGTACGACCGCACCTGCAATGCGCAACGAGTCCACCAAATCGCCGATGGGGCGTTCGTGCATACGCGGTACGCCATGCAGATGATAGTCGCCACCTAAAACGGCAAGTGCGGCAGTCAAGGGTCGGAATGCCGTACCGGCGTTGCCTAAAAACAAATCAGCGATTTGGTTGGGAAAGCGGCCGCCGGTGCCATGAACTTTCAGACGGCCTTCAGGTAAAGATTCAATTTGTACGCCGAGTTTATCGAGTGCTTCAAGCATTCGGTCGGTATCGTCGGATTTGAGCAAAGAATGGATTTCGCAAACGTTGTCGGAGAGTGCGGCCAAGAGTAGCGTGCGGTTGCTGATGCTTTTGGAACCGGGCAGGGCAACGGTCGAAGGCTTGAGTGTAGAAGCGGGCAGGCGGATGGATTCGGTCATGGCTGGACTAAGCTCGTTTGAATTGTAAATTAGACCGATATTATACGCAGGCAAAGGCCGTCTGAAAAATGAAGAGGGCGCAATTTATTTGTGAAAAAATGAATTTTTATATCGTTACACTATTTCCCAATCGTTTATTTTGAAATTTTCTGCTTCTGTTTTGTGTTTGCCGCTATAACTTATTTTGTTGTGGCAGGTATATAACCAAACACCATAAGAAAATCAGAAACCATTCTTTCCTATTTTTTCAGACGGCCTTTAATATCGGCGGACAATCATTGATAAAGCAAGAGCACGACCATGAGCCATTATCCTTTGTTTGCCGATTTGAGAAACCGCCCTGTTTTACTGGCAGGTGCGGGTAAGGTTGCCGAGCGCAAGGCGGAAAGCCTGTTGTCTGCCGGAGCGTACGTGCGTGTTGTTGCGGAAACGTTGAATCCGCAGTTTCAGCAATGGGCGGCTGAAGGGAATATAGTTTGGTTGGGCGGTTTGTTTGAAGAAGCTATGTTGGACGAGGTGTATTTCGTTATTGCGGCGACGGATAATGGCATGTTTAACCGCCGTGTTTTTGACGCGGCGGAACGACGGGCGAAATTGTGCAATACGGTGGATACGGCGGATTTGTGTTCGTTTATTGTGCCTGCCGTGGTGGATAGGGGGTCGTTGAAGATAGCCATATCCAGCGGTGGGACTGCGCCTGTATTGGCACGGAAATGGCGGCAGATTATTGAAACATTGATTCCGTTGCATACGGGCACGATGGCGCGTATTGCAGGTAAATGGCGCGAAAAGGTTAAACAGACGATTCATCATGTCGAACGACGCCGTTATTTTTGGGAAAAGTTGTTCGACAGCCGTTTCAGTATTTTTGCGGCTCAAAACAATATCGAGGCGGCAGAACGTGAATTGATCACGCAGTTGAATCGGGAAACGCCGTTTGGCGGCGAAGTGGTTTTGGTGGGCGCAGGGCCGGGAGATCCGGGTTTGCTGACCATACATGCTTTGCAGGCGATTCAGGCTGCGGATACGGTGTTTTACGATGCTTTGGTGTCGGATGAGATTTTGGCGATGGTGCGTAAAGATGCGGTGAAAATCAGCGTGGGCAAACGCGCCGGTGCGCACCATGTTCAGCAGGAAGAAACCAACCGTCTATTGGTTGAACACGCTCAAAAAGGCGAGCGTGTGGTAAGGTTGAAAGGCGGTGATCCTTTTGTTTTCGGGCGCGGTGGGGAGGAAGTGCAAACCCTGCATCAGGCTGGAATCACTTACCGCATTGTGCCGGGCATTACTGCTGCGCTTGGAGCTACTGCTTATGCCGGTATTCCGTTAACCCATCGCGATTGCGCCCAAAGTGCTTTATTTGTAACTGGCCACAGCAAACACGAGGGCAATCAGCCTGATTGGCAGACTTTGGCGTTAAGCCGTCAAACGCTGGTGATTTATATGGGTACGCTTAAAGCGGCTGAAATTGCGGAAAAACTGATGGCTTATGGCAGACAGCCTTCTACGCCTGTTGCCGTGATTTCCAATGGAACTTTACCGCATCAAACCGTGCGGACAGGCCGTCTGAAAGATTTGGGCTTGTTGGCTGCCGAGGCAGAACGTCCGGCTTTAATAGTGATTGGCGAAGTGGTTGCACTGCGTGATGAGATGAAATGGTTTGGGGAATTTGTCGAATGCTATGAAGAAGCTGCGTAAAGGATTGATCAAACAAGGCCGTCTGAATATTGGTTTTCAGACGGCCTTGCCTTATTTAGAAGCTTGGCAATATTGCTGATAACGTTCTGCTAGCCCATATATAATGATTGCTGTCAGACCCCAAATGTCATAGTGTCGGAAAGGCAGGGCGGGGAGGGCGATGGTTTGATTGTTGTGATGAAGTTGACGGAATGTGTAGTTTTGCAGGTTTAAGGCGAAATCCAAAGGCAGATAAAAAATTTCTGCTACTTCATCGGGATTTGCTTTGGGGTTGACGGACTGGGTGCAAATTGCCGGAATAGGCGTAACACGATAGCCGGAAGGCGTGTCATAAAAGGGTAGCGGCGCAAAAGTCTGCCATGCGGTAATCGGAATGGCGGTTTCTTCATAAGCTTCTCTTAACGCCGTTGCCGTTAGGCTGTCGTCTTGGGTATCTTTGCGGCCACCGGCAAAGGCGATTTGTCCAGTGTGTTGCCTTAAGGTCTCGGCCCTTTTGGTCAGTAAGATTTGCCACGCACCTTCATGCAAGACAATGCCGACCAAAACGGCAGCTTCTTTGACCGTGTGGGCGGTAAATAATTGATTGCGCTCTGCTTGCATACAGCTGCTGAAGCGTGAAGATTGAGTTAGGAAATGGATAAGTTGGTCGGTATTCATTTTTGGCGCTGATCATTTTATGCAGATGAGGATTACACAAGGTTTACGGTTACCGTGTCAACAAAATAGGGTGCGTGTGTTACAGTTATGCCTGAATGATAAATAAAGCTTTGCATCTGTTCTGCAAGTGCTTAGGCCGTCTGAAAATGCCGGCAGGTTCTCAAAAAGGATAGTTATGTTGTTTTCCCCATCCCGTATTCGAGTAGCAGCTGCGGCTGTAATGATGTTGTTTGCTACACAAACTTTTGCCGCGCCCGGCGATTCAAAGGCTGTTTTTGAATCGGCTAAGATTATCAAAAAGAAAAGCCGTGCCGACCGTTTTTCTCCTGAAGAGCGCGAGCAGGAGCGGATACGTCTGTTGGGTATACAAAACCGTACCTCGCAGGTTTTCACTTTGTTAAATTCAGAACTGGCTCTGCAAAAGGGTGATGCCGCCTCTGCACTGTTTACTTATATTTTGACGTTGCATCGCACCAAATCTCCCGAAGTGGCCGAACGAGCTTTGGAGATGGCGGTTTCTTTAAATGCCTTTGAACAGGCTGAAGCCATTTACCAAAAATGGCGCGAAATCGAGCCTGAGCCTGGTGAAACACAAAAGCGTATGACTTGGTTGCGCAATTTGCTACTGGGTAAAGCCGATAAGAATTTGAGCGGATTGGACAAGGTGATTGCCGGCGGTAGTGAAGATGAGCAAAAGCGCGTGTTCCTGCTTTTGGCACAAACCGCAGCCCAACAGCCGAATCTGACCAGCGATGCGGTCAAGCAAGTACATAAAACGGCACTGAATTATAAAGACTTCCCTGAAGCGGCGATTGCGGATGCAATTTTTAGTGCAAAAGACAGTCAAAAGAAACACGCCATTGCGGCATTGCAACGATTGGCCAAATTGGATAACGAAATTCTGCCGCCAACTTTTGTTACCCTGCGGCTGATGGCGCAACGGCATCCTGATATTTTGGACGGCTTCTTCAAAGATACAGACACCAAAACCTTATCTCCGATTTGGCAGGAATTGGACATCGCCAATTTGATCGCCCATGGCCAAAATGATAAGGCATTCAAGCGTTTGCAGACTTTGTTGGAAGAAAACCCTAATCCTGATTTGTATATTCAGGCCGCCTTATTGTCAGCCAGTAAGACGGAAAATATTTCTGCGGTAAACAGCTATCTGGAAAAGGCTTATAAAGCCGGTACGGAAGAGCAGCGCAGCCGTGCGGCGTTGATTGGTGCGGTTTCTTATAATGATGCTGAAGAATTTGCCAAAGCCAAACAATGGTTGGATAAGGTAACGGCTACGGCTTATACATTTGATAAAACCATTTTGGCTGCTTCCATTGAAGCCAAACAGGGCAACCATAAGGAGGCTTGGGCCTTGGTGCAACGCGCACAAAAAATGCCCGAGCAAAGAGGACGTTATTTTGAAGCCAGTGATTTGCTGAATACGGCTTTGTTCGTATTGTCTAAAAATACCAATCTTCAAGAATCGTTGAACGCTTTGAACAGCTTGGTAAATTCCACCGAAAAATCCTTGAAAACCCAAGCTTCTCCAGAGTTGCTTGCCAATGTGCTGTATCAGCGTTCGATGGTTTATGAGAAGCTGAATCAGCCAGGAAAGGTGATTGCCGATTTGCGCCGTGTGGTTGAACTGTATCCGGACAATCCGCACGGTTGGAATGCTTTGGGCTATACCTTGTTGTCAAACGGCAAGAATTTGGAGGAAGCGTTTAAAATGGTTCAGACGGCCTATCAAATGGAGCCGGAAAGCGCAGCAATTAATGACAGTGTAGGCTGGGCTTATTATCTTAAAGGCGATGCGCAAATGGCGCTTCCATATATCCAATATGCCTACGAAAAAGAACCTGAAGCCGAAGTCGCCGCGCATTTGGGCGAAGTCCTATGGACGCTTGGAGACCAAGACAAGGCCAAAGAAATCTGGAATGACGGTTTGAAACGCGGAAGTAATCTCCGAGTATTAAAAGAGACAATGTCCAAATTCGGTATAACGTCCAGTAAACCGCATACTCAAAAACACAAATAAAACCAAAGGCCGTCTGAAAAGCGTTTAATTTCAGACGGCCTGTGAAGGAATATCCATGAATTTGAAACAATTATCATCGGTTGCAGCCTTATTGCTTTTAGCCGCTTGTGCACAGCCAAACTTTCCTCAGCAAAACAGTTGGCAAGCAGCAGAGCAGGTGCAGGATTTTAGTGCGGATGGCCGATTGGCTGTCAAAGTGGAAGGAAAAGGCTCTTATGCCAATTTTGACTGGACTTATCAGAACGCGGTTCAAACCATTGATGTGAATACACCATTGGGCAATACCGTTGGCCAGCTGTGTCAAGATAGCGAAGGCGTATTGGCAGTAGACAGTAAGGGTAAGGTTTATCAGGCGGAAACGGCTGAGGAATTGAGCAGACAGCTTTTAGGCTTTGCTTTGCCGGTTCAATATCTGCATATTTGGGCTGATGGTAAACGCGTTGCCAATGCGCCATACAAAATCCTGCCTGATGGCCGTCTGGAGCAGTTTGACTGGACAATATTGCGCACTTTAAATAGTTCAGGACAGCCCAAAACACTTCAACTTGAGAATGCTAAGTTTAATATCCGCTTGGTGTTCGATACAGTAAACCACTCTTTGGATAAGAATGGACAAACCCGATGCGCAGCACGCAAATAGAGGATGCCATGTCAGTTTTAGAGGAAATCCAAGCCTTTCCTGCGCCGGCTAAATTAAATTTGGATTTGAGGATTACCGGCCGTAGGAGCGATGGTTATCATAATTTGGAAAGTATTTTCTGTTTGATCGGCTTATACGATACCGTTCATCTGAAAATCCGTACTGATGGGCAGATTATTCTGCATACGCCGGTCGAAGGGCTTGAACCTGAGCAAGACTTGACTTATCGGGCGGCTAAATTATTACTGCCATATGCAAGCGTAGCGCACGGTGTCGAAATCTGGTTGGATAAAGTGATTCCAACCGGAGGCGGATTGGGCGGCGGAAGCTCTGATGCAGCCACGGTTTTAATGGTTTTAAACCAATGGTGGCAATGCGGTTTGAGTAGGCAGCAACTGATTGATTTAGGCGTAAGTCTTGGTGCAGATGTTCCTTTTTTTATTTTTGGCAGAAGTGCTTTTGCCAAAGGCGTGGGTGAGAAGCTGGCTGAAATAGATGTCCCTAAACAATGGTATGTTATCGTTAAGCCACCTGTTCATGTAGCGACCGCTAAAATTTTTGCACATGAAGGCTTGACACGGGATTCCAAACCCAGCATAATGCCGACTTTCCAATCGTTACAGCCATTTCAAAATGATATGCAGGCGGTTGTGTTTCAGGAATATCCTGAAGTTTGGAAGGCTTATGTTGAGTTATCCCAATATGGTTATACATTAATGACCGGTTCTGGGGCTTGTTTGTTTATAGCAAGTGCATCTCATCAAGAAGCAAATACAATTTACCAACAGGTTTCTCAATCATATGAAGCTTATTGTGTGGAAGGATTAGATATTCATCCGCTGTTTCATATGATTTAGTAAGTTGGGGAGTCGTCAAGCGGTTAAGACACTGGATTTTGATTCCAGCATGCGAAGGTTCGAATCCTTCCTCCCCAGCC
>NZ_JBQCTZ010000066.1:0-17373 GCF_051963715.1 Neisseria sp. P0001.S005
TTGAGTTTGGTTGAAACCTTCAAACGCGACGAGCGTCCTGAAAAAGTCAATTTGAGCATAGGCATTTATTTTGATGATGAAGGCAAAATGCCGGTTTTGGAATCTGTCCGCCTGGCAGAAGCAGGGCGTGCGGCCGTACCGCGCCCCTCTCCTTATCTGCCGATGGAAGGTTTGGATACTTACCGAAGCGCGGTTCAGCGTTTGCTGTTTGGGCAGGATAATCAGGCGCTGGCAGAAGGGCGCGTTGCAACCATACAGACTTTAGGCGGCTCAGGGGCGTTGAAAGTCGGTGCCGACTTTTTGCACCGTTGGTTCCCTGAAGCGAAAGCCTATGTCAGCGATCCGACGTGGGACAACCATAAAGGTATTTTTGAAGGTGCAGGTTTTAAAGTGGGGACGTATCCTTATTACAACCCTGAAACCGTCGGCGTGAAATTTGAAGAAATGACTGCGTTTTTCAAAACATTGCCGGAAAACAGCGTCTTGATTTTGCACCCATGCTGTCAAAACCCGACCGGCGTAGATATGTCGCAAGCGCAATGGGATGAGGTGTTGGACATCATCAAAATGCACAAGCTGATTCCGTTTATGGATATTGCCTATCAAGGTTTCGGCGAGGATTTGGACAGCGATGCCTATGCGATTCGTAAAGCCGTCGAAATGGGCCTGCCTTTGTTTGTCAGCAACTCTTTCTCGAAAAACCTGTCGCTGTACGGCGAGCGCGTCGGTGGTTTGAGCGTAGTGTGTCCCAATAAGGAAGAAGCAGAGCTGGTGTTCGGACAGTTGAAATTTACCGTCCGCCGCATTTATTCCAGCCCTGCCGCGCATGGCGCATACATCGCTTCTGATGTGATGAACAGCGATGAGTTACGCGCTTTGTGGGAAAACGAGGTTTACGCCATGCGCGACCGCATCCGTGCCATGCGTCAGAAACTTTATGATGTTTTGACGGCCAAAATCCCCAATCGCGATTTCAGCTATTTCATCAAACAGCGCGGCATGTTCAGCTATACAGGCCTGACCGTAGAGCAGATACATCGTCTGCGCGACGAATTTGCCGTTTACCTGCTGGATTCAGGCAGGATGTGTGTGGCCGGTTTGAATGCATCGAATATCGATTATGTGGCCGAGGCATTTGCCAAAGTGTTGCAATAGCCGTTTAATCTGAAATTGAATGTAGTTTTATTTGAAGTAAATCAAAAGGCCGTCTGAAAAATTTTCATCTTTCAGACGGCCTCTTTATAATTGGCGCACCCAACAGGGATCGAACCTGTGACCTCCAGCTTCGGAAACTGACACTCTTCCAACTGAGCTATGGGTGCGAAAGCCGTAAGGTTAACGCATATTGGCTTTATTGGCAAAGTTTATCTTGAAAGTGTCTGAAAGTGGCATTGGCGGTCACTTTTTTGCATAGCTGGAATAATCAATTAACTACAAAGGCTTAGCAGAATTTAGATGGCCTTTTGAGGATTTTTGCGTATCTTTTTCTCAAGATGGATTGGAAAGCCTTTGCGAATTCAGTATAATCCAGCAAAATATTGTTAATTGCGTTTAACACATAAACTATAACTTACAGCACAACCTAACCTAACGGCGAGGCCTACCAAATGAAACAACTCCGCGACCACAAAGCCCAAGGCTCTGCATTGTTCACCCTTGTGAGCGGTATCGTTATTGTTATTGCAGTGATTTTCTTCCTGATCAAATTGGCGGGAAGCGGTTCATTCGGCGATGTTGACGAAACAACCGAAGCTGCGACTCAAACCCGTATCCAGCCAGTCGGCCAACTCAAAATGGGCGACGGTATTCCTGTCGGCGAACGTCAAGGCGATCAGATTTTCAACAAAATCTGTATTCAATGTCACGCGGCAGACAGTATTGTTCCTAACGCGCCTAAATTTGAAAATAAAGGCGATTGGGCTCCTCGTATCGCCCAAGGCTTTGATACCTTGTTCCAACACGCTTTGAACGGTTTCAACGCAATGCCTGCCAAAGGCGGTGCGGCTGATTTGACCGACCAAGAATTGAAACGCGTGATTACTTATATGGCTAACAAAGCCGGCGGTACTTTCCCCGATCCTGATGCTGCGGCTCCTGCCGATGCCGCTGCTTCCGGCGAAGCTGATTCAGCTCCAGCAGTTGAGGGTGCGGCTCCTGCAGATGCTCCTAAAGCAGACGCTGCCAAAGCTGAAGACAAAGGCGCAGCTGCCGGTGGTGCAGACGGTAAAAAAGTTTACGAAGCCAGCTGCCAAGCATGTCACGGCGGTGCGGTTCCCGGTGTTCCTCATGTAGGTAAAAAAGAAGACTGGGCTCCTCGTATCAAACAAGGTAAAGACACCCTGCACAAACATGCAATCGAAGGCTTTAACGCAATGCCTGCCAAAGGCGGTAACGGCAGCCTGAGCGACGATGAAGTGAAAGCTGCAGTTGATTACATGGCTAATCAATCTGGTGCTAAATTCTAAGATTTGACTTTGACTCTCGAATAGAAAGCGCATTCTGCATAGGATGCGCTTTTTCGTGCAGGAAGGTCTGATCTTGCTATAATACGAGAGTAGTAGATTGTAGTTTGTCTGAAAGATTCAGACGGCCTTCAAACACAATATTCTTTTAAAGAAGTTTAACTATATTCACATACGACAAAACAATCACGGAGTTATCTCATGGCAAAAAAATATTTCGGTACTGACGGTGTGCGCGGCGAAGTCGGTCAATTCCCTATCAATCCTGATTTTGTCTTGAAGTTGGGTTATGCGGCAGGTCAGGTTTTGGTGCAGCACGAAGGCGAAATTAAACCAACCGTCTTGATCGGTAAAGACACGCGTATTTCAGGCTATATGCTGGAAGCTGCGCTGATTGCCGGTTTTACCGCCGCCGGTGTCAATGTTATTCAAACCGGCCCTCTGCCAACCCCGGGCGTAGCGTATCTGACCCGTGCTTTGCGTTTGTCTGCCGGTGTGATGATTTCTGCTTCCCACAATGTTTATTCCGATAACGGCATTAAATTCTTTGCTGAAGGCGGTGTGAAGCTGAGCGATGAAATCGAGTTGGAAATCGAAGCCAAAATTGATGAGGAAATGAAAACCCAGCCGTCCAGCCGTTTGGGCCGCGCGCGCCGAATTAATGGTGCGGATGACCGCTATATCGAGTTTTGTAAATCCACTTTCCCAAGTCATTTGGATTTGCGCGGTCTGAAATTGGTGGTCGATACTGCTAATGGTGCAGGCTATGCAGTTGCACCTAAAGTATTCCACGAGTTGGGTGCGCAAATGGTTAGTATCGGTGATGAGCCAAACGGCTACAACATCAATGAGAAATGTGGTGCGACCCATCCGAAAGCTTTGCAAGCGGCTGTATTGCAAAATGAAGCCGATTACGGTATTGCCTTGGATGGCGATGGCGACCGTTTGATGATGGTTGACCGCAATGGCAAAGTGTATGACGGCGACAGCCTGATTTATGTGATTGCCAAAGCACGCGCGCACGAAGGTGTGGAAATCGGCGGCGTGGTGGGTACAGTGATGACCAATATGGCGATGGAAGTTGCTTTGAAAGAGCAGGGCGTTGATTTCTGCCGCGCCAAAGTGGGCGACCGCTATGTGTTGGAACAGCTCCACCAACGCGGTTGGTCGATTGGCGGCGAAGCCAGCGGCCATATTTTGTGCATGGACAAACACAATACCGGTGACGGCATCATTTCTGCACTGCAAGTTTTGGCCGCACTGCAAACCTTGAATCAAGACCTTGCCACCGTTTGCGCCGATTGGCAGCCGTATCCGCAAACCATGATTAACGTCCGCATCAAAAAAGGCCAAAACTGGCAGGACGCTTCCAAAGAGGCTTTGGCTGAAGTGGAAAAAGAACTCGAAGGCAAAGGCCGTGTGGTCTTGCGTGCATCCGGTACTGAGCCTGTCGTGCGTGTGATGGTGGAAGCCAAGCAGGCAGACTGGGCGAAAAAAGGCGCAGAAAAAATTGCCGCCGCCATTCAAGGTCAAAAGTAACAGTGTGTTTGATTTTGACTTGACCTAAATAAAAGGCCGTCTGTTGTTCAGACGGCCTTTGTGTTTCAGTTGAAAGCTTAATTGCTCAAGACATCAACGCCTTTAGGAGGAGTGAATTTGAACATACCGCTGGAAAGGTTAGGCTTGGTGTTCAAGCCGCTGAAGCTGATGCTGGTTTGGTTGCCGAAGCTGTCTTTCAGCTGCATGGCGGCGAGGTTGTCACCTTTGAAGCCGATGCGGATGTATTGGTAGCCGGCGTTGTTTTTCTTAGGCGTAGCCAAAACGTAGTCGATACCGTTGGCAGAACCGTCTTCTTTCAGCGTGTAGCTGCTGTCCAATGCCGTTTTGTTGGAGAGGATGGCGGCAGGGCTGTCGCCGATGGTTTGATCTTGTGAGGATTTGGTTACTTGCGCCAAATCTACGTCATAGAGCCAAATGGTTTTGCCGTCGCCAACGATGGTTTGTTTGTAGGGTTTAGTGTATTCCCATTTGAACAAGCCAGGGCGCAGGATTTTGAATGTACCGTGTGTGGTTTGGGTTTTCTTTTTGCTGTGAACGGTTTGGCTGAAGTTGCCGCTGATACCGTCGGCATCATTATTGAATTTTTTCAGGGCGTCCACTGCGCCGGCTTGTGCAAAGCCGATGGCTGAAGAAAGCAGCGCGGCAGCGGTCAGGGTGAACAGTCGGGTAGTTTTCATGTTTTGGTTCCTTGTTCGGAGAGATGGGTTCAGTATAGACGTTATGGTGTAACAGGCAAGGGGCTGAATGGAGGGTTTAATTTGTGTAAATATGAAAAATCCAATCAAGTGACTGAAATAATTTCATTTCTTCAGACGGCCTGCATTTGGTTTTGACGTTTTTTTAATGAAACGCATAAGGGCTTGGTGTGGTATTTAATGTCATTTTACGGAAAGCGTGAAATTATAGTCTTTCTGTTTGCTTTTTAAAACGGTTATAATATTTATCTTTTTAAAACAATGGTTTTGTATGTATCTAAATCCTTATCCTTTATTGGAACAGGCTTTGCTGTCGGACAATCCGGATGAAAAGGGAAGGTTGACGCAGGCCTTGTTTGCGCAGTTGGGCGAGGCAGAAGATTTGACGGTTGAGGAGTCGAAACCTGTGGATTGCCGTTTTGCCGGACATCCGCTCCGTCCGCGTTTGGTTGCCCCTTCGGAGGTTACACCGCGCAAGATGAATACGGTCGAAGGCTATGCGGCCATGTTGCATGCGATTGCACACATTGAATTTAATGCGATTAATCTGGCCTTGGATGCGGCATATCGTTTTCGCAATATGCCGTTTCAGTTTGTACGCGATTGGGTAAGGGTGGCGAAAGAAGAAGTGTTTCACTTCGGCTTGATGCGTGGCCGTCTGAACAGCTTGGGCTACGATTACGGCGATTTTGAAGCGCACGGGCATTTGTGGGATATGGCGTATAAAACCGCTTACGATCCCTTGTTGCGCATGGCTTTGGTGCCGCGGGTATTGGAAGCGCGCGGTTTGGATGTCACGCCGGGTATTCGTGCAAAAGTGGCGCAGCGTGGCGATGTGGAAACCTGCGATGTGTTGGATATTATTTATCGCGATGAAGTGGGGCATGTCGCCATCGGCAATCATTGGTATCAACATCTTTGCTGTGAGCGCGGTTTGGAACCGGTTGGCCTGTTCCGCAGCCTGATTGCGCGTTACGATATGTTTATCTTCCGCGGCTACGTCAATATCGAAGCGCGAGAACGCGCAGGATTCAGCCGTTTCGAGCTGGATATGTTGGAAGATTTTGAGAAAAGTTTGAAACAGGGTAAAAAGGCCGTCTGAAACGGTAAAATCATCATGGCACATCATCACGATCATTCGCACGCGCACACGCATACCGCCAATAAGCAGGTATTGCGTATTTCATTTTTCGTCATTGCCGGATTTATGCTGGTTGAGGCGGTTGGCGGCTGGCTGACCAACTCTTTGGCCCTTCTTTCCGATGCGGGGCATATGTTCAGCGATGCGTTTTCGCTGGGCGTAGCATTGTGGGCATTCAAACTTGGCGAGAAACAGACCACGCTGCAAAAGACATTCGGTTACAAGCGTTTTGAAATTTTGACGGCGATGTTTAACGGATTGTCGCTGGTGTTGATTGCGGCGATGATTTTTTATGAAGCAGTCAAACGATTGTTTTATCCGCCGGAAATTTTGACGGGCGGCATGTTGGTGGTCAGTATCATCGGTTTGCTGGTCAACATCGGTGTCGCCGTTTATATGTTGAAGAATAGCGATACCGAAGAAAACGTCAATATGCGCGGCGCGTATCTGCATGTAATCAGCGATTTGTTCGGTTCGATAGGGGCGATTGTCGCAGCGGTACTGATGATGGCGTATGGCTGGCAATGGGCGGATACGGTTGCCAGCGTATTGGTGGCGGCTTTGGTAGGGCGCAGCGGCTGGAAGCTGTTTAAACAGACTTTGCACATTTTGATGGAAGGCGCGCCGGAAAACATCCATACCGATGAGTTGCTCAGCGTTATCCGCAATACGGAAGGCGTAAAATCCGTTCACGACTTGCATGTTTGGACGATTACCAGCAATATCCACGTTTTATCCTGTCATATTGTTGTAGATGGCAACATGACGGTTGCAGAGTCCGAGCAAATCGCCTACCGCATCGAACATGAATTGGCGCATCACAACATCGGGCATTGTACGATTCAGATTGAAAGCGAACAGCATCCGCATAAAGATGAAGTTTTGTGTTCGCAGGAAATGCACGAACACCATCACCATTAATCATATTCAGGCCGTCTGAAACTTGTTGGATTGTTCAGACGGCCTTCTAAAATCATCAAAGGAACACTTATGACCCAAGCTGTATTATTCGACCTTGACGGCACGCTTGCCGATACCGCACTTGATTTGGGTGGCGCGCTCAACACGGTATTGCGCCGACACGGTTTGCCTGAAAAAAGCATGGATGAAATCCGTCCGCAGGCCAGCCACGGTGCGAGCGGTTTGCTCAAGCTTGGTACAGGTATTACGCCCGACCATCCGGACTATATGCAATGGCGTAAAGAGTTTTTGGATGAATACAGCCGCTGCTATGCCGACCAAACCATCTTGTTCGACGGCGTAAACGAAATGCTGGAAGCCTTAGTTCAACGCGGTATCCAATGGGGCATTATTACCAACAAGCCTATGCGTTTTACTGATGTCCTCGTGCCTAAGCTCGGGTTTACCGTGCCTCCTGTCGTGATTGTCAGCGGCGATACTTGCGATGAACCCAAGCCCAGCGTGAAGCCTATGTTTTACGCGTGCGAACAGATTGGTGTTGAGGCGCAGCGATGCTTTTATGTCGGCGATGCTGAGCGCGATATGCAGGCAGGCAAAAATGCAGGCATGACGACCGTGCTTGCCGATTGGGGCTATATTTCTGCTGAAGACCAAACCGAAAACTGGCTTGCCGATTTCCGTATTGCCACGCCTTTGGATTTGTTGGCAATCTTGCGTTAAAACCCTGTAATAATCCGTTTTCAGACGGCCTGAAACGGCGTAAAATCGCACTAAGTTTGTATTTTTTCAACCGTTTTACTACTTGTAAAGAGAAAAATCATGTTCTTCAAGCATATCGAAGCAGCTCCTGCTGATCCGATTTTAGGTTTGGGCGAGGCGTTTAAAGCCGAAACCCGTCCGGAGAAAGTCAATCTCGGTATCGGCGTGTACAAAGACGCATCCGGTGCGACGCCTATTGTCAAAGCCGTCAAAGAGGCTGAAAAACGCCTGCTGGAAAGCGAGACAACTAAAAATTACCTGACCATCGACGGCGTTGCCGATTACAACGAGCAAACCCAAATCCTGTTGTTTGGTAAAGACCACGAAATCATCGCCAGCCGTCGCGCCAAAACAGCGCAAAGCCTTGGCGGTACAGGTGCATTGCGCATTGCGGCCGAATTTGTCAAACGTCAGTTGAACGCGCAAACCATTTGGATTTCCAATCCGACTTGGCCAAACCACAACGCCATCGCCAAAGCGGTCGGTATCCAAGACAAACCTTATCGCTACTATGATGCCGCCAAACACGGTTTGGATTGGGACGGCATGATTGAAGACTTGAGCCAAGCGCAAAAAGGCGACATCGTCCTGCTGCACGGCTGTTGCCACAACCCTACCGGCATCGACCCTACGCCCGAACAATGGGAAACTCTGGCAAAACTTTCTGCTGAAAAAGGCTGGTTGCCACTGTTTGACTTTGCCTACCAAGGCTTTGGCAATGGTTTGGAAGAAGACGCCTACGGCTTGCGCGTGTTCTTGAAACACAATACGGAATTGCTGATTGCCAGTTCTTATTCTAAAAACTTCGGTATGTACAACGAGCGCGTCGGCGCGTTCACTTTGGTGGCCGAAGATGAAGAAACAGCAGCCCGCGCCCACAGCCAAGTCAAAACCATCATCCGTACCTTGTATTCCAACCCAGCTTCACACGGCGCGAACACCATTGCACTGGTGTTGAAAAATGATGATTTGAAAGCACAATGGATTGCCGAACTCGATGAAATGCGCGGTCGCATCAAAGCTATGCGCCAAAAATTTGTCGAGTTGCTCAAAGCCAAAGGTGCAACCCAAGACTTTGATTTCATTATCGAACAAAACGGTATGTTCTCCTTTAGCGGTCTGACTCCCGAACAAGTCGACCGTTTGAAAAACGAGTTTGCCATTTATGCCGTCCGCTCCGGCCGCATTAATGTCGCAGGTATTACCGATGATAACATCGACTACCTGTGCGAAAGCATTGTGAAAGTCTTGTAACTGTCGAATTAAAGGCAAAAGGCCGTCTGAATTGTTCAGACGGCCTTTATTTTTGACTGTCGAAACTTATCCGGCAACTGCGTTCATCCCCCAATAAATCATGGTATAGCGCAGCAGTTTGCCTGTAATCAGAATGATGGCGCAATGCAAAGCATTGAGCCTGAGCCAGCCTGCGGCAAGGGGAAGGGCATCGCCGATAATCGGCAACCATGCAAATAATAGCGGCCAAATTCCCCATCTTTGTATACGCGCCAATACTTTTTCAGACGGCCTTTTCTTGGACGGAAACATTCTGCCCATGTAATACGAAACCATACTGCCCAAGCCATTCGCCAAACCGGCACACAAACATGCGCCGAGGGCATGTTGCGGATATTGGTACACAAATGCGGCGTATGCCGCCTCGGATGTACCCGGAAGTAGTGTGGCTGAAGTGAAGGCAGAAGCAATCAGGGCAAGGTAAGCGTAAAGAGGGGGCATGTTTTGAGTTACATCAAGTGATATTGTAAAAAAGAAATAATAGGCTTAATAAGAGGATTATGCCTTTATTTTTTAATCTAATAAAAGATAAATCCAATATTATTGAAATTTTTAAAATTAAACGACTGAAGGATAATGTAGTCGGCTGTTAGAAAATAGTTTTCAAAGTGACGGATTATCAGTATGATACGGGCGGCTGTTAATGGGTGTTAAGTTTAATGAACTGATTTAAGCTCATTTTTCCAGCAAATTTTAACAAAACGAAAGGCAAATCATGTCTGCGCATTCACAACAAAATCATACTCCTGCGCTGGTTGTCCTAACCACACTCTTTTTCATGATGGGTTTCATTACCTGCATGAACGATATTTTGATTCCGCATTTGAAAGATATTTTCGACCTAACTTATGTTCAGGCGATGCTGATTCAATTCTGTTTCTTTACCGCTTATGCGATTATGTCGATCCCGATGGGCTATTTGGTCGGCAAAATCGGCTATAAAAACGGCGTGATTAGCGGCTTCGTATTGACGGCCATCGGCTGTCTACTCTTCTATCCTGCTGCCGGCAGTCATTCTTATGCAACTTTTTTGGGTGCGCTGTTTATTTTGGCTTCAGGTGTAACACTGCTGCAAGTAGCGGGTAACCCTTATGTGACTTTGCTGTCCAAACCGGGTAAAGAATCTGCAACACTGACTTTGGTTCAGGCATTTAACTCTTTGGGTACGACCATTGCTCCGCAAATCGGCGCATTCCTGATTTTGGCTGATGCAACACAAACTGTCAGCAAAGCCGAGCAAATTTCTTCCGTTCAAATTCCGTATTTAGGGTTGGCCGGTTTACTTATTATTTTGGCTGTGTGTGTCAAAATGATTCGTTTGCCTGATGCGCGTAAAATTGCTGAAGAAGAGAGCGAACATAACCATGATGGCAAACACAGTGTTTGGCAATACCGTCATTTGGTTTTTGGTGCGGCCGGTATTTTCTGTTATGTCGGTGCCGAAGTATCTA
The DNA here is from genome assembly GCF_051963715.1 of Neisseria sp. P0001.S005. Classification (NCBI taxonomy): domain Bacteria; kingdom Pseudomonadati; phylum Pseudomonadota; class Betaproteobacteria; order Neisseriales; family Neisseriaceae; genus Neisseria; species Neisseria sp. P0001.S005. The sequence goes on from NZ_JBQCTZ010000066.1 coordinate 10,283, forward strand.
TCGGTTCTTTGTTGGTCAGCGTGTTGGGTTACCTGAAAGGTTTGGACCACGCATCTGCCGCAAAATATCTGTCGTTCTACTGGGGCGGTGCAATGGTCGGCCGTTTCTTAGGCTCTGCCATCATGGCGAAAATTGCGCCTAACCGCTATTTGGCATTTAACGCTACTGCTGCTGTTGCCTTGTTGGGCGTTGCTATGTTGGTAGGTAAAGCCAGTGCGGATATTGCGATGTGGGCATTGTTGGCCATCGGCTTCTTCAACTCCATCATGTTCCCGACCATTTTCTCTTTGGCAACCAAAGGCTTGGGCCGATTCACCAGCAGCGCTTCTGGCGTATTGTGTACTGCGATTGTTGGAGGTGCGGTTGTGCCTGTGGTACAAGGTTGGGCTGCGGATACTTACGGCTTGATGATTTCTTTCGTTGTATCAGCGATTTGTTATGTATACATCGTCTTCTTTGCAATTAAAGGCTACAAAGCTGACGAATAACTCATCATGATAAAAGGCCGTCTGAAACCCTATGGGATTTCAGACGGCCTTTTTACTTTGTGGCATAATGATTTAAATGACAGGAGGAAAAAATGGCCAAAATCATTTTGCTGCATGGCTTGCACATGCATTCATGGGTAATGAAACCGCTGGCGTATTTGCTGGAACAAGAAGGTTTTGAAGTTGCTCTGTTCGATTATTGCAGTGTGTTGCACTCGATGAATCGGCATGTTGAGGACTTGGCGCGATGGATTGATGAGAACCATGCTGATGAAACGCTGCACTTTGTCGGCCACAGTTTGGGCGGCTTGGTCTTACGCAATTTTGCAGCAGCATATCCGGATAAAGTCAGCGGCCGTATCGTTACCATGGGTACGCCGCACCAAGGCAGCCGTGCCGCGCAACGTGTGTTCAATATGGGTTTGCAAAAGCCGGTATTGGGCGGCTCGTATAAAGGCGCATTGGACGGCGGTATGCCTGAATTGCCAGAGGGTGTTGAGCTGGGCAGTATCGCCGGTAACAAACCGTATGGTCTGGGCCGTGTTTTAGGTTTGCATGGCGAACATGATGGTACGGTTTTGGTCAGCGAAACGCATTGTCCGAATATGCGCGATCATATTGTTTTACCTGTCAGCCATAGCGGTATGCTGTTTAACCGTAAAACGGTCGAGCAAGTGGTGGCATTTTTGCATGATGGATATTTTAAAAAGCAATAAAATACTATTTATTTTAATTAAAAAATATTTTATTCTAAATAATTCGTTTATTTTAAAGAAAATGGCAAGGATTTGTGAGCGTTGCTTTCGTAAAATAATCAACAGGCCGTCTGAAACCGGTTTTTCAGACGGCCTGTTATGCTAAAATCTGTTAAATACTTATTAAAAAGGCAAAGAACAATGTTTGCTTTCAAATCCTTACTTAATATGCCGCGCTTTGAGGCCATCGCTGTGGCCTTAGCTTTGGTGGCTGCAATGGGTTATACGATTATTTCGCTTGAATGGCTGCCGCATATGTCGATTGTGACGGCGATCGTGGTCTTGCTTTTGTACGGTTTGATGCGTGGCTTGAAATATCAAGATATGCAAAACGGTATGATAGGCGCGGTCGGGCAGGGCATGGGCGCGATTTATCTGTTTTTCTTTATCGGCCTGATGGTCAGCGCGCTGATGATGAGTGGTGCGATTCCGACGCTGATGTATTACGGTTTCGGATTGATTTCGCCGACTTATTTTTATTTTTCGGCGTTTGCGCTTTGCTCGATCATCGGTATTTCCATCGGCAGTAGTTTGACGACTTGTGCAACTGTTGGCGTGGCATTTATGGGGATGGCGGCTGCGTTTCATGCCGATATGGCGATGACGGCAGGTGCGATTGTGTCGGGTGCGTTTTTCGGCGATAAAATGTCGCCGCTTTCCGATACGACCGGTATTTCCGCTTCGATTGTCGGCATTGATTTGTTCGAGCACATCAAAAACATGATGTACACCACTGTGCCTGCGTGGTTGATCAGTGCGGCCTTGATGTTGTGGCTCTTGCCCAATGTTGCCGCGCATGATATGAACAGCGTCGAGGCTTTCCGCGCGCAATTGGAAGCAACCGGTTTGGTGCATGCCTACTCGCTGATTCCGTTTGCTTTATTGGTTGTCCTCGCCCTGATGCGTGTCAATGCCATTGTGGCCATGTTGTTTACCGTTGTGGTGGCGCTGATTGTCACTTACTTCCATAGTACGCCTGATTTGAAACAGCTGGGCGCGTGGTTTTACGGCGGATACAAACTCGAAGGCGAAGCATTTAAAGACATTGCCCGTTTGATTTCACGCGGCGGTTTGGAAAGCATGTTCTTCACGCAAACCATTGTGATACTCGGCATGAGCTTGGGCGGCCTGTTGTTCAGCATCGGTGTGATTCCGTCTTTGTTGGAAGCCATTCGTGCGTTCCTGACCAATGCCGGACGTGCTACTTTCAGCGTGGCCATGACATCGGTCGGCGTCAACTTCCTGATTGGCGAACAATATTTAAGTATCCTGCTTTCCGGCGAAACCTTTAAGCCGGTATATGACAAACTCGGCCTGCATTCGCGCAACCTTGCCCGTACGCTGGAAGATGCGGGTACGGTCATCAACCCGTTGGTGCCTTGGAGCGTCTGCGGCGTATTCATCAGCCATGCCTTGGGTGTGCCTGTTTGGGAATACCTGCCTTATGCTTTCTTCTGCTACTTGAGTTTGGCTCTGACGCTGGTGTTTGGCTGGACAGGGCTGACTTTGAGTAAGAAGTAAACAGCATTTAAAATAGCAATGCTTTTATCAAACAAGGCCGTCTGAAAGAAAGACTTTCAGACGGCCTGATTTTACTTGAAGTAGCCGTATCAACATGATTTCACTATAATTGCTGTGCCAATAAAAAATAATCCAAAAACAATGAATAAACAAATCCGCCAAGAAATTTTCGAGCGTTTCCGCGCTGCCAATCCTCATCCGACTACCGAGTTGAATTTCAGCTCGCCGTTTGAGCTGCTTATCGCCGTTTTATTGTCTGCACAAGCAACTGATGTCGGCGTGAACAAAGCGACTGCCAAGCTCTTTCCCGTTGCCAATACGCCGCAAGCCATGTTGGATTTGGGGCTGGACGGCGTGATGGAATACACCAAAACCATAGGCCTCTACAAAACCAAATCCAAACACATCATGCAGACTTGCCGTATTTTGCTGGAGAAATACAACGGCAAAGTACCTGCCGAGCGAGAGGCTTTGGAATCTTTGCCTGGTGTTGGCCGTAAAACAGCCAATGTGGTGTTGAATACTGCATTCGGGCAACCTGTTATGGCGGTCGATACCCATATTTTCCGTGTGGCCAACCGCACCAAAATCGCGCCGGGCAAGGATGTGCGTGAAGTTGAAGACAAGCTGATGCGCTTTATTCCCAAAGAATTTTTGATGGATGCTCATCATTGGTTGATTTTGCACGGCCGCTATACGTGCAAGGCTTTGAAACCTCAATGTAGCAAATGCCTGATTAACGATTTGTGCGAATATCCGGCAAAAATGTAAATAAAAACATAAAAAAGGCCGTCTGAATTTCAGACGGCCTTTGATTTGGCTACGATTAGTCGGCAACTGCCATCAGGCTGGCATTACCACCGGCAGCGGTAGTATTGATACTGCAAGAGATTTCTTCAAATACTTGCAGGATATCCAGACCTTGTTCGGAAGGCAGAATGCGGATGAGCGCACCGTCGCGGCCGGCCAACTCTTGTTTGCGCTCGCTGCTCAAAGGCTCGATAGCGGCAACATGGCTGATGCCTGTGTTTTCAGGTTTGCTGTTGACTTGTAACAAACCGTCCAAATCGGCTGAGTAGGAAGCCAATGGGCTGTTAGGCTCAACAACGGTTTGGATGCCTGCGGCTGCCAGCTCGGTCAGGGCAGAGAAGGCTTGCAGCAGATTGCCGCCATGTACCCAAATACGTTTTGGAGAGCGCCAGCTCAATGAGTTGCGTTCGCCGGTCGGGCCGACCAATACGGTTTCGGCTTTGCGCAGGGTACGGACGCGTGCGTGACCCAAAGCTGCGGCTGCAGCTTTTTTCTCTTCTGAGTTAAACGGCAGTTTGTGAACCAGGGTTTCCAAACGTTTGAGTGCGTCTTCGTCTGCTTGGCCGATTCGGCTGAGGGTTGGGGCAACCCATTCAGGAGTACGAACCAGGCGTTGCAGATAGAATGAACCGCCTGCTTTTGGACCGGTACCGGACAAGCCGTGACCGCCGAAAGGTTGTACGCCGACAACAGCACCAACGATGTTGCGGTTAACGTAGATGTTACCGGCTTCGATGCGGTCGCGGATATGGTCGACAGTACCTTCGATACGGCTGTGTACACCGCTGGTCAGAGCATAGCCTTTGGCGTTGATTTGGTCGATGAGTTGATCCAATTCGCTGGCGCGGTAGCGGACAACGTGCAATACAGGACCGAACACTTCGCGTTGCAACTCGTTCAGGTTGTTCAATTCAAACAGGATTGGACGAACGAAAGTAGAGTTGTTGTCATCAACGTCGGCGGCAGTTTTGATTTCGTGGTAAGCCTTCGCTACGCCTTTCATTCGGTTGATGTGGGCCAACAGGTTTTGTTGGGCTTCAGCATCGATGACAGGGCCAATATCTGTGGTCAGTTGGGTCGGTTTGCCGACAACCAATTCGTCCATTGCGCCTTTGATGATGTTGACCATTTTATCGGCAACATCTTCTTGAACGCACAAGATACGCAGAGCGGAACAACGTTGGCCTGCGCTGTCGAAGGCAGAGTTCAATACGTCGAGGCAGACTTGTTCCGGCAGGGCGGTAGAGTCCACAATCATCGCGTTTTGACCACCGGTCTCGGCAATCAGGACAGGGCTGTCGTCGCGTTTGGACAGGGCTTTGTTGATCAGGCGCGCTACTTCGGTAGAACCGGTGAAGATCACACCGCCGATGCGGGCATCGCCGGTCAGGGCAGAGCCGACATCGCCTGCGCCGAGTACGAGTTGCAGCGCAGAAGTCGGAATACCGGCTTGATGCATCAGGGAAACTGCGTAAGTAGCAATCAGGCTGGTTTGTTCGGCAGGTTTGGCGATAACGGTGTTACCGGCTGCCAATGCAGAAACCACTTCGCCGGTAAAGATGGCCAATGGGAAGTTCCATGGGCTGATGGCAACGATTGCGCCGACAGCTTTGGCATCTTTAGGCAAGGTGTTTTCAGCTTCGTTGGCATAGTAGCGACAGAAGTCAACGGCTTCTCGTACTTCGGCAACGGCGTTGTTTAAGGTTTTACCGGCTTCGCGGACGGCCAGCATCATCAATGCAGGCGTGTGTTGTTCCAAGAGGTCGGCAAAACGGCGCAGGCAGTCGGCGCGTTCTGAAGCAGGTTTGGCGCTCCACTCCGGCAAGGCGGCAACGGCTGCACCAATAGCTTCTTGAGCCAATGCCGCATCGGCAAAGCTGACAGTGCCGACAACATCGTTGTGGTCTGCAGGGTTACGGACGGGTTGCGCTTCGCCCACGTTACGCGCTTCGCCATTAACGATAGACGCGGCGTGGAAGTCTTCGGAAGAAGCTTGGTTGAGTTTTTCTTGCAGGTTTTGCAATACGTTTTCGTTGCTGAAATCGACGCCTTGGGAGTTCAGACGGCCTTTGCCATACAAATCGCGCGGCAGAGGCAATGCCGGATGCAGGTGGATGCCTTGTTCGGCGATGGTGTCGAACGGGCTCTTAATCAGGCGGTCGATGCTGATGTTTTCGTCAACGATTTGGTTCACGAAAGAAGAGTTCGCCCCGTTTTCCAACAGACGGCGTACCAAGTAGGCAAGCAGGGTTTCGTGTGTGCCGACCGGGGCATACACGCGTACGCGACGGCCTAAGTTTTGCGGGCCGACCACTTGGTCGTACAGGGTTTCGCCCATGCCGTGCAGACATTGGTGTTCAAAGTCTTTGCCTTTACCCATTTGGTAGATTGCGCCCAAAGTGTAGGCGTTGTGGGTGGCAAATTGTGGGAACACGGCATCTTGCGCATCCAAGAGTTTGCGTGCGCAGGCGAGATAGGAGATGTCGGTATGGACTTTACGGGTGTAAGTCGGATAGCCTTCCATGCCGTCTACTTGAGCCCATTTCACTTCGCTGTCCCAGTATGCACCTTTAACCAAACGGATCATCAGTTTTTGGTTGTTGCGGCGTGCCAAGTCGATCAGATAGTCGATAACGAACGGGCAACGTTTTTGGTAGGCTTGAACAACGAAACCGATACCTTTGTAGCCGGCCAAGTCAGGATCGGAAACCAAAGCTTCCATCAAGTCCAAAGACAATTCGAGACGGTTGGCTTCTTCGGCATCGATGTTGATACCGATATCGTATTTTTTACCCAAAAGGAACAATTCTTTCAGGCGTGGCAACAATTCGCTCATAACGCGTTCGTGTTGGGCGCGTGAATAGCGTGGGTGGATGGCGGAAAGTTTAACGGAGATACCGTTGCCTTCGTAAACGCCTTGGCCTGCGGCATCTTTACCGATGGCGTGAATGGCTTGAACGTAGTCGTTGTAGTAGCGGTTGGCATCTTCTTCGGTGTATGCGGCTTCACCCAACATATCAAAAGAGAAGCGGTAACCCATTTTCTCGCGCTCTTTACCGTTTTGCAGCGCTTCTTCAATGGTTTGGCCGGTTACGAACTGTTTGCCCAACAGGCGCATGGCGTAGTTCACACCTTGACGGATCAGAGGTGCGCCACCTTTGCTGATCAGACGGCTTAATGCGGAACTCATCTGTTTGTCGTTTGTCGCGGTCAGTTTGCCGGTAATCAGCAGACCCCATGCAGCCGCGTTAACGAAGAGGGAAGGGCTATTGTTCAAGTGGCTTTTCCAGTTGCCTTCAGAGATTTTGTCGGCAATCAGGCGGTCACGGGTTGCATTATCCGGAATACGCAGCAGGGCTTCGGCCAGACACATCAGTGCAACACCTTCTTCACTGGAGAGAGAGAACTCGTGCATCAAGGCATCTACGCCGCTTGCTTTGGTGCGGCTGGAGCGGACTTGAGTAACCAAACGACGGGCAAGCTCGGAGGCGGCATTGCGTTCTTCGTCGGTCATCTG